>JBARRZ010000162.1:0-5877 GCA_049644465.1 Limnothrix sp. | reverse complement strand
TCACAAGACGATAATTTAGCTCCTTGTCCCATTTACGCCGCAAGAATTCACGAATATTTTCCCGACCCTGAAACACTTCCGCCCGGTTCCGCCAAAAACTATCCTCGGTGTAGGCCATACAAACCTTGTCCGGGTTGCGACCATTCCAAGCATTCTCCGCCATCCTAACCTTGGCGCTCGCCGCCTCCCGATCAAAAGGTGGCACTAGTTTTTTTGGAGTTGTAGTCATGATCTTAAACACTCTCAATTACACTAAGAAATTCACAAAAAAGTGGCTATCAGTTTCCACCAACAGCCACCATCAAATCGATTAATTATTCAGCAGCCGTGTCCTACCATTTCTTATAAGGCAAGAACTTACCGCACATAATCACCTTCACGCGATCGCCTTTCGGATCTTCCTCTCGCTCCACATCAATCGAGAAATCAATCGCACTCATGATGCCATCACCAAAATGCTCATGGACAACAGCCTTAACAGGCATACCGTAAACCTGCATGATTTCATAAAAACGGTAGATAAATGGATCAGTCGGCACAACAGGATCCAAGCCACCCTTCACCGGACATTCCGTCAAAGGCTCAATCAAAGACTCATCAGCACCAATTGCTTCCACCATCTTTTTCGCCTCCTCTAAAGAAGCACTCGCTTGACGATAAAAAACCGACGCGATCCAAACCTCATCACAACCGACTTTCTCTTCCAAATCCGCAAAAGAAACACCAGCCGCTTTCTTTGCCGCCAAAAGCTTTTCAGTCACATCAGAAACTGCCATATCAAAATCCTCTTAAAAAAGAAATAATTACGATGTTAAAAATTAAAAATTCACAAAGCTATCCACTAACACGGGAAGCCTCAACCGCACGAGTTTCGCGGAAAAGATGACTCTCCATCTCAACCTTCAAATCATGATAAGCCGGATGCTGATCCAACGCCTCACGATTACGAGGACGAGGGAATGGTACATCCAAAATCTCGTCCACACCAGCCGCAGGGCCACGCGTCATCATAATAATCCGATCAGAAAGCAACAAAGCCTCCTCAATACTGTGAGTAATCATGATTACCGTCTTGCGTTCCCGCTCCCAGATGCGTTCAATCTCATCCTGCAAAAAACCACGCGTCAAAGCATCCAGTGCCCCAAATGGCTCATCCATCAACAACATTTGTGGACTAATCGCCAGAGCACGAGCAATACCGACCCGCTGTTTCATCCCACCAGAAATTTCATGGGGATGCTTTTTCTCCGCACCAGTCAAACCAACCAGTTGAATATGTTCCTTAATCGTGCGTTGGATCTGCTTTTTCGGCATCTTCGGATAAACCGTTTCTACCGCAAAGTAGAGATTTTCCTCCACCGTCATCCAAGGCATCAGCGCATAACTTTGAAACACCATGCCCCGATCCGGCCCCGGCCCATCAATCGGCACACCATTAAGGTTGATTTCACCAGAAGTCACAGGTGACAAACCAGCAATCATGTCTAGCAGGGTCGATTTACCACAGCCAGAAGGCCCGATGATCGAAACGAACGTATTCGGTTCGATATCAAGACTGATATCCTCGATCGCCACATAATCTTTTGTTTTTTTGCCGGTAATCTTACCCAATAAACTTTGTTCACCGTGGAAAACCTTCGTCACGTTACGAATCGAAAGCTGAGCCGTATCCGAAAAAGTATCTTCCGGTGTGAGAGGAGTTGCGTGATTCACAGGAGTAACACTCATTATTTTCGACCAAATGCAACAAACTTTTCGACCGCAGCAAAGCCACTATCCAAAATGAGACCCGCCAAGCCGATGATGAAAATCGCAACCAAGATATTTGGAATATAAAGGTTATTCCATTCATTCCAAATAAAATAGCCCAAACCCGTACCCAATAGCATTTCTGCTGCCACGATTACCAACCAAGCAATACCCATACTGATCCGGAGACCAGACAAAATGTTGGGTAAAGCAGCCGGAATAATTACCTTGAAAATGGTACGAAACCTCGAAGCACCGAGCGTCTTCGCCACATCCAAATATTCTTTGCTAACGTTCGCAACCCCAAAAGAGGTATTGATTAATGTCGGCCAAATACTAGAGATGAAAATAATGAAGATACCAGTCTGCTCCGAATCCCTCAGGATATAGAGACCGAGGGGTAACCATGCCAAGGGAGAAACGGGTTTAAGGAGCTGAACAAAAGGGTTGAAAGCTTTCCTCGCAACGGGAGAAATGCCAATCAAAATCCCTAAAGGCACAGCAACCAAAGAAGCTGCGACATAACCGATCGCCACCCGACGAAGACTGATTAGCAAATTCCAACCAATCCCCAAATCGTTAGGGCCATTGTCGAAAAAGGGATGGGTTGTCCACCACCACAATTCTTCAATGGTTTTCGAAGCAGTAGGCATACCCTTTGCCAAAATGCCCATCCGAGCACCAATTTCCCAAGCGGCGAGAAAGGCGATCAGTGCACCGAGAAATAGCAAAAATGCAAGGAAATTCTCGTTTTGCCAAAGGGATTCTTTCGGCCTAGCATAGGCGGACTTTGGTAATTGTTTGCTAGTGACTGCCATAGCAAAAACCTCCTAAAAATGAAATGCTGAATTTGAACACTAAAATTTAAACGCCGTACTCATCGATCTGCTCTTGGACATATGCAGCTGGATCAGCTGGATCGAAGGTGTCAAATTTGAGGGTCTCTTCTCGATAGATCTCTTCAGGTGCTTCTTGACCCAACTCGGTTGATAGTTCCCGCGCCAGATCGGTAAGGAACACATCGGTACCAACAGTGTCATAGCCTGTTTCGGGAATGATGGTTGGGGCTAAGCCGTCGCCTTGGAGATCCCAACGCACGAGCTGGGAAGAAATCCAGTTAGCAAAACTCTGCCAAGGATAGGGATCAAAACCAATCCTGTCTGGAATGTCGAGGCTGTTACCATTGCCATCATCAAATTTTCCAGTGAGTACTGCTTCAACTACTTCAACAGGTTGGTTGAGGAAAGCACGCTCGGAGATCGCCTTGGCAATTTCTGGACGGTTCTCTGGCACTTGAGCGTAGGCCGCTGCTTCGATAATGGCTTTGTTGAGAGCGCGGAAAGTGTTGGGGTTGGCGTCAATCCACTGGTCGCTGGCAGCAAATGCACAGCAAGGATGTCCGGGCCAAATGTCTTTGGTGAGCATATGAATAAAGCCTGCACCTTCGTAGACGGCCCGCTGGTTAAAGGGATCGGGCATTAGGTATGCGTCGATATCACCAGCGATCAACTGGGCGATACTATCTGGTGGTGGAACGGGACGGATTTGCACATCAACATCGGGATTGATACCACCTGTCGCGAGATAGTAGCGCAGTAGGAGATTGTGCATCGAGTAAGGGAATGGAACCCCGATAGTGAAGCCTTTGAAATCAGCAGGGCCGTTGATTTTGCCTTTGTGACGCTCGGCAACGGTGATCGCTTGGCCGTTGATGTTTTCGATACTAGCGAGTTTTACGCCAAAGGCTTCGGAGCCAAGGCCTAGGGTCATCGCAATGGGCATCGGCGCAAGCATGTGATATGCGTCTAATTCTCCGGCGATCGCCGAATCTCTGACCGCACCCCAGCTAGGCATTTTGACAACCTTTGCATTGAAACCATACTTCTTGTAAAAGCCCAATGGCTCAGACATAATGATGGGCGTTGCACAGGTGATCGGAATAAAACCGATCTGCAAATCAGTCTTCTCTAGATCGCCTACAGGCTCATCCGACGGAGTATCTTCCGCAGGAGGCGTGGTCTCAGTACCGCAACTAGCCAAACTGACCAATGCCGCACCCACAGCCATATTGCGCAAAAATTCTCGGCGAGTCTGTTGACCATTCCGAATCGCATCAGAGAAAAACAAGCCTGCGTGCGGGCCGAAAGCCGCAGAAAAAGCATTATCAAGACCACCCGCTTGCTTACAGAGATCCAAAATCAACTTTTCACGCTTCGGATCATTCCGTCCAACACGCTTTAGAAATAGTGCCTTCCTAAGCTCATAGGCATTGACACCATCCGCTGCCCGCAATTGATTTTTCTTATAGATACCCATTTTTACAAGGTCATCTACAAGTTCCACCGGATCTTCCGGCATCGTCGCCATAAACCCTGCATGGCCACCTGCACCATGGTACTCGCCGCAACTAGCGCAAAAAGACTGTAAATTAGACCGTCCTCCATAGGACTGCCCCAAACCTTGCAAAGTTTGCTGTGCTGAAATCAAAGTCATAAATAATGCCTACCTGAAGTGAACAAATTTAACGAATTTAGTAGTTAAAACAAAACTGTTTTAGCGACTGACTGCAAATATTTAATCACTATAAAGATTACGCAGCATCTTAACAGTTAATTTGCGAACAAACACTGGATTTTTTTTTGGACAAAATATACATTTCTTTGGGATTTTGGGTATTTTATGAGATATCTTTGCTTATGTTAAATTGGTTACAGATTGATGCTCGTCAAACGTTTTAGTATCAGAACTCTTTGATTGAACTACGTTAAGAATACAGGCAAAAATCTTGCAACAGTTTTGGTGAAATACCTGAAGTTTCTAAGTTAATTTTTCAGGTTGAAATCCTGTCCGTCAGAAATATATTTTTCAGCAAATAAAGTCTGTGATTGAAGCTCTAAACAAATGCAATATTTTTCGCTGCTTTATTTATAATTACAAACTGCTATGAAGTTGTTTTTTGCGCCAGCTTAATGGTGAGATATCATGAATCTTACGAAATTGGCTAGTGAAGTAACCGGAATCTGGATAGCCTGAAAGTTCGGCAATTCTTGCGATAGATTCTGTCGTTGTTTTTAGAAGATGACGGGCTTGGAGCATCCGCCGTGCAATGATCCACTGTTTGATTGTTCGTCCAGTTTGCTTTTGGACAAGGTTTGTTAGATAGGCTGGCGAATAACCTGCTTCATCAGCAACATTTTTAAGTTTGATGGGTTGTTTATAGTGCGTTTCGATGAAGTCAAATACCGGTTTTAGATTATCGTGATCAGGAAAAGAGAACAACTCTTTTTCTTCTTGATGGGATTGTTGAGACCCGAAATGAGAGTCTCCACTAATTGTTTTTCTCTGGAATCTAAGAACTTCTTCGTAACGCTTTAGACGTGTGGCGATCGCCGCAAGAAATTGTTCAACAGTACAAGGCTTTGTCAGATAATCATCTGCCCCTAACTGCATCCCATGGCGCAAGTCTTCCATCGTTACTTTTGCCGTCAAAAAAATAAAAGGAATAGCAGATGTTTGCGGCGATCGCCTCAAGGTTTCTAGCACAGAATAGCCATCCATATCCGGCATCAAAATATCACAAACAATCAAGTCTGGAGACTGACTTTTCGCTAGACCAATACCCTCAGCCCCATTCTTTGCACCATAAGCCCCAAACCCTTCAAACTCTAAACATTTTAAAAAAACGTTCCGTGTTTCCGTCTCATCCTCAATAATCAAAACTGTCTGCATCACCAATTATCCAAAAATATTTAATTTAAAAATCAAGCAAAATACTTTTAATACATTTTTATTGCACAATTAACTCAAAAATAGGTTGCTTATCATTACATTTTCTCACAGTGCCCTTTAATTAACATGGAAGAAAAAGCGAAAAGATGTGACAAATTATACTAAATACTAGCTCTTAGCAACTTTAATGACTATCTAATTTTAATCTCTCGCAACTTAGATAGACAAAATCAATCACAAAACAATTGAGACATCACTAACTCGTTACCAATTAAGCTCCAATGACTCTCACTCCCGACCCCAATTCTTCCGCCATAGACACTTCATCAACTGATCCAGTTGCAGAAGAATTAAAGAAACTTCGTCGCCAACATCAATTTATTTTGAACGCTGTCGGTG
>JBARRZ010000161.1:0-17191 GCA_049644465.1 Limnothrix sp. | reverse complement strand
GGTGAAGCTCTCTTGCAGTAAGCAAGAATTACCGTATCTTTTCTACAAAATCCTTGCTATGGCTAGGCTACAATAAACCCCTTGAGGCGCATTTTGCCCAACTTTTAACGGTTTGCACTTTTTCAATTATTTAGCCATGACAGAAACGCCTAAGCCAGAAATCACGACAGAACAAGAGGTAGAAAAGGGTTCTAAAGCTCGGCAACTCTTGGGAATGAAGGGGGCTGCGGATGGGGAAACGTCCATTTGGAAAATTCGCCTCCAGTTAATGAAACCGATTACTTGGATCCCTTTGATTTGGGGGGTCATTTGTGGGGCGGCCTCTTCTGGTGGCTATGTGTGGGGTCTTGAAGATTTCGCGATGGCAATGGCTTGTATGTTGCTGTCGGGGCCACTTCTGACGGGCTATACCCAAACGATTAATGACTATTATGACCGTGCGATTGATGCAATTAATGAGCCTTATCGTCCGATTCCTTCTGGGGCGATTTCTATCCCGCAAGTGGTCACACAGATTTTTGTACTGCTCGGTTCTGGTATTGCCTTGAGCTATTTACTTGATGTGTGGGCGGGTCATGATTTTCCGATCATGTTGGTTTTGACGTTGGGTGGTTCTTTTGTGGCCTATATTTATTCTGCGCCGCCACTCAAGTTGAAACAGAATGGTTGGTTGGGTAATTATGCTCTTGGGGCAAGTTATATTGCGCTGCCTTGGTGGGCTGGTCATGCGCTGTTTGGGACGTTGACGCCAACGGTGATGGTTGTGACGCTGATCTATAGTTTTGCTGGTCTGGGTATTGCGGTTGTGAACGACTTCAAAAGTGTGGAAGGTGATGGGCAACTGGGCTTACAATCTTTGCCGGTGATGTTTGGTGTTGGTACAGCGGCGTGGATTTGTGTGATTATGATCGATGTGTTTCAGGCCGGGATTGCGGGTTATTTGATCAGCATTGACCAAAAAATCTATGCCACAATTTTGTTGTTATTGGTGATTCCTCAGATTACGTTTCAGGATATGTACTTCCTGCGTGATCCTTTAAAAAATGATGTGAAATATCAGGCTAGTGCGCAGCCGTTTCTCGTGCTGGGGATGCTTGTGGCTGGTTTAGCGATGGGTCACGCTGGTATTTGATTTTTTTGGGTTTAACAGTCAAATTAGTTTGGTTGAGTAGGGCTTCTAACGCGGTGAATGTGTTGGAAGTTTTTTCTTTGGGAGGGTTTATTGAGTTTGTCCGGATTTGGCTGTTGGCTGAGGGTATTGGGTTTTGTGGAGTTTGACACTCTGCTGCAAATAGCAATCGAGATTCTATAACACCGGCGATCGCCGCCCACCATTTCTCCGAGCTTAAAACTATGAAACTTTCTAACCTATTCAATCTGCCTGCATTACCAACCCAAATTCCGAATCTGAAAGAACCGCAAAATGCTAGGCAGGCGATCGCCAAAGTCTGTCCTCTACACAACATAGCTGCGAGAACTTACGCATTAGGCGATTTGGAACAACTCACTTCCGCTACTCAGTTTTGCCTCACGCTGCTCTAAAAGTCTTTGCAAATTTGTTTATTTTTCAACTTTGATCTTCTAAAGTCTCATGATTTTAGGAGATTTTTTTTGCGAAATGGAGCATCAAAAGACAATCAAGCTTTACCGTAGTTCTAAACCAAATTCGAAGCCTGTCTAAACAAGAAAAACCGATGAGCATCAACGTCATCCGAGCAGACTACCAAAATCAGCAACACGCACAAGACATTGTTTTTTTACTCAATAACTACGCCGCAGACCCTGCTGGTGGCGGCAAAGGTCTGACCGAGTTCGTTAAGCAAAACCTCGTTTCAGAACTGGCCCAATTACCCTACGCTTTTTCTCTATTGGCCTACATTGATGAAAATCCCGCAGGCTTAGTCAATTGTTTTCAGCTCTTTTCAACTTTCAAATGCAAGCCTGTAGTGAACATTCATGACGCCGTTGTTTGCAGTCAGTATAGACGCCAAGGTCTCAGTCAACGATTACTCGCAGAAGTAGAAACTATTGCACGAGCTAAGGGAGCTTGCAAAATTACGCTGGAAGTTTTAGAAAAAAATGCTCCGGCTAGGAAAGCGTACGAAAAATTTGGCTTTGCTGGATATGAGCTTGATCCAGAATTTGGCAATGCAATTTTCTTAGAAAAAAATCTAAGTTAAATCAATCTAAATCAAAGCTGAGATATGAAATTTGATTGATCTCGGCGCTGAGATGATGGCTATCGCCTGCGCCTATGTTTTTTTGATTTAGAACGGTTTAGCTCTTTCCATGTTGTTTTGAGTCCGACCCATGTGCTGCGGCCACCATGATGCACCTGCTTAATCTGGTGCTGGGTCTGTTTCATGCCTTTTTCAGTTTGCTGAATCACGCCCTTAGCGCTTTTGATGCTGCCTTCGATATCTTCGCCTAACTCGGCCAGTTCTCCTCCGGCACGGCGTAAGGCTTCGAGGGTGCGGGGCAGCTCGTGATTAAGGGTGTCGAGTAGTTTTTCTGCGCTGCGGGCGACTCGACCGAGTTCGAGGAATGCAGGAAATGAGGCGGCAAGCACAGCGGTAAGGCTGATCGCCACGAGTAAAAATGACAGCAGTAACCAAAAGAAGGGATCTTGCACTATGAAATGATGGGCTTAGTTTTGCGAGGGGTCGGTATTAGGAGCGGAGTAGCGATCGCCTTCTGCTTCTTCGAGGCGTCTGTTTTCTTCTTGGCTGGCTTCTACACCTGCGGCGATCGCCTCTTGTAGACGTTGTAATGTGCCTTCCCAGTTGCGGCGAGCGTTGTCAGATAGCTGGTCTGCATGGACTTGGAGGCTATCGGATAAATCTTCGGCGAGTTCGGGTAGGGTATCGATAGATTTTTTTAAAATTTTACGGGTTTCTTTGCCAGAGCGGGGCGCGTATAAAAGTCCGGCGATCGCCCCAATTGCACCACCGATGAATAAACCATTGAAAAAAGAACCACCGTCATTTCGATCAGACATCAGCAAAAAACTCCCATTACGCAGAACCGCTTCCTATTGTAAAAGAGGACAGAGCGATCTTCGGTAATTCAACAGTCTCCTATGAAAATAATTCTCCAACGTGTCACCGCTTCTCAAGTCACCGTTGATGGCGAAACAATCGGCAAAATTGGTCGTGGCCTCACTCTGCTCGTCGGCATTGCGCCCACAGATACCGAAGTGGAACTGCAATGGCTAAAACGTAAATGTCTAGAATTGAAACTATTTTCTGACGCCACGGGGAAACCTTGGGCTTGTTCTGTCACAGATATTCAGGGTGAGATTTTAGTAATCAGTCAATTCACGCTCTATGGTGACTGCCGTAAGGGTCGGCGTCCTTCTTTCAGTAGTGCAGCTCGCCCAGATCAGGCGATCGCCCTCTATGAAAAATTCGTTGCCTTATTAAAAGAAAGTGGCTTAAACATTCAGACCGGAAAATTCGGCGCAATGATGCACATTGACATTCAAAACGACGGCCCCGTCACCTTAGTTCTAGAACGGGAAGCCACAGATTAGCTTTAAAATTCAACTTCGATCTAAACCAATACCTCTTGGCGGCAGATTCTTTGTAAAGCAACTAGCAACATTGAGACACAAATATTAAAAATCGCCGAATCTATCACCATCAGCAAAATAAAGAACGGCGATCGCCCTACACAACAAGCCTTTCCCAAATTCTTTAGAAAAACAAAACAACACCTCGCCGAACCTTCAAACCCGCCCAAAAGAACACCCCAGAAATTAAGCGCAAACAGGAATAGTAAGATCTTCAAACAGCAGTCCAAGTGAGAACTTCAGCCGAAACATAGAATCATGAGCGATCAACAAAAAACAGCAATCATTACCGGCGCATCATCCGGAGTGGGGCTATACGGCGCAAAATCCCTCGCCGACAAAGGTTGGCATGTGATTATGGCGTGCCGAAACCTCGAAAAGACCGAAAAAATCGCGAAGGAAGTCGGTATCCCCGAAGCGAATCGTACAATCATTCACCTCGATCTTGCTGATTTTGATAGCGTCCGTAAGTTTGTCGAAGACTTCCGCGCCACAGGCAGAACTCTCTATTCTCTCGTGTGTAACGCCGCAGTTTATCTGCCCCTTGAGAAAGAGCCACAGCGCAACAAGAACGGTTTTGAATTGTCCGTTGCAACTAATCACCTCGGTCATTTCCTGCTCTGTCAGCTCATGCTGGAGGATCTTAAAAACTCTCCCGCAGAGGATAAACGGCTAGTGATTCTTGGCACAGTCACCGCGAACCCCAAAGAAGTTGGCGGCAAAATCCCAATTCCTGCCCCCCCAGATCTTGGTGATCTCAAAGGCATGGAAGCTGGCTTCAAGCCGCCTGTCGCGATGATCGACGGCAAAATTTTCAAGCCCGGAAAAGCTTACAAAGACAGCAAGCTCTGTAATATCCTGACCATGAGGGAATTACACAATCGCTACCACAAAGAAACAGGCATTGTGTTCAATTCTTTTTACCCCGGTTGTGTTGCAGAGACTGGTCTCTTTAGAAATCACTACGGTCTATTTCGCACCATTTTCCCTTGGTTCCAGAAGAATATTACCGGGGGCTATGTGACGGAAGAAGTGGCAGGCGATCGCCTCGCAAAAGTCGTTGCAGATGATGGCTTCGGCGTATCCGGCGTCTATTGGAGCTGGGGTAATCGCCAACAAGAAGGAAGAGAAGCCTTTATGCAAGAAGTTTCCGACGAAGCTTTAGACGACAACAAAGCAGATATCCTTTGGGATCTCAGCGCAAAACTAGTAGGCGTATCCGTCTGATTAGCCTGCTAAATTCTCAGGGTTTCAAAAAAGTTTTACTTTCCCCTTATCTCCCTTTTCGGGAGATTTTTTTTATCGCTATCAATCCATCCTATTCAGAACATTACATTCGTCTCTAGAATGCGAACCATTTTTGAGCCAGATTTGTCTTTATTTACCAACCTGTAAAGCCCAAGCCTTTGCATACTGACCATTCTGAGCCACCAAAGATTGGTGATTTCCTTTCTCGATAACCTTGCCATTCTCTAAAACGACAATTTGGTCAGCACCAACAATGGTCGATAAACGATGGGCAATTACAATCACTGTACGATTTTCTTGAAACTTGTCTAAAGCCTCTTGAATCAGCTTTTCAGACTGACTATCTAGAGCACTTGTCGCCTCATCAAGAATTAAAATGTCAGGATTTTTTACGAGGGCTCTAGCCAAAGCCAAACGTTGTCTCTGACCACCAGACAAACGATAACCTCGTTCACCAACTGTTGTGTCGTATCCATCAGGCAAATCTAAAATAAATTGATGAGCCTGAGTTGCTTTTGTTATTTCTACAACTTCCTCAAAACTTATATCTGGCGCACCATATTTCAAATTTTCTAAAATGCTTGTGTTGAACACAACAGTATCTTGACTGACCACACCAATCTCTCGACGCCAATCTGCTTGGTAGAAGTTATAAATACTTTCATTGTTAGCAATAACATCGCCGTTGGTTGGCTTATACAAACCAATGAGCATATCGACCAAAGAAGATTTGCCTGCTCCAGATTGCCCAACAAAAGCTGTTACTTTATTCTTTGGCAAAGTGAGATTAAAACCTTGAATCGCAAAAAATCCATCATTTGCATAGGATAAATCTACATCGCGAAATTCAATATCTGTTCCCAACGCATCAAACGGTTTGTTCCCTAGTAATGAGAATTCTTTATCCTTGTTTTCTAAAATACTATCTAATCGCTGTATCTGCGGCCCATTGTCAATGATTTGATTGATCCCTGTTGATACCCCGCGTATACGTACAGTTAGTCTTTGGAGAGCAATAAGAAAAGTTAAAAGTGAAGGTAATAAAGATTGATCTTCCGGGTTTAACAAATAAGCTGTCGAAGCTAAAACAGCGAGCGCAAAAATTGGTAAGATATCAAGGACCGGCTCTACGAAAAACAAAAGTAAACCTCTCTTCTTTAAGACACTTTCTGTTTTTTGCAAAAGAGAATCTATGCTTCTAATTGTCTTTTCTTGGGTGCCAAAAGTATGAATCAATCTTAATGCTTGAATTGTTTCAGTCATCTTTTCTGAAAGACGAACTTGCACGGCTACTAATGCTCTAGCTTCTTTCCGAAGACGAGGCAAAAGAAATCTTTGAATGAATGCTATGAGTAAGGCGAGGACAACTGCAATTGAAGCGAGTAAAGATGATAGCTTTAGAAGTATCAATGAGTAAATCAGTGTAAATGAAATACTGAGTGCTAGTCCATTAAACGTTTTTATCTGCATGTCTACCGTCTGAGCGGCTCTATTTGCAAAAAAAACTAAATCACCTACTTTGTATTTACTCGCGCAGGAAAAACTAAGTGACATGATCTGGCGAAAAACCGTGCCTGTCACCTGAGGTTGAACTTTTGCCGATAGGAATGCAGTTGAAATATTGTTTCCATATTTGCTCAAAGCTAATAGTCCTTGTAGAACCACGGCAGAGATCATTAATAGAATAAAAAGGTATTTCTCATCAAAACCAAAGTTCTCTGGCAAAGAGCCAAAGACAGGAATTTTATCAAAACTTGCTGGCCCTTCTGAGAGGAAGGCGATCGCCGCATAAATAACGCCTAAAGTGCTACCTTCTAATATGATGCCTAACAAATTAGTAATTATGTTTGAGGCAAGAATCAACCGATTTTTAATCGCTGTTTGTAAGATCAGTTGATAGGCAGGAGACTTTAGAAGTATTTTTAATTTTTGCAGCACTATATTTAAGACCTAACCAAAAAAAGTAATAGCTTGAGAGATAGATAGTTGATGATGCTCACCACAAAAGTAATGCTTTCTTTCTCGCCTTCAGTAAACCAAGATGCTTAGCGGGTACGCATCTATCTGTGGTTTTGCTCTAATTGCTAATTTTGAGATGAAAATTGTTTTTGTGGTACACCAGCTATCGTAATTGATGCAACTACATTTTAGAGTACTGATTACGATAACTCTTGTGGGCGATTTTCACCAATCTTCCAATCTAACAAGGCTAACATCGCATAATAATGGACTGTAAACAAGATGGACAGAAAGATTTGTCCTCCCCAGAAACCATGCCAGAACTCAAAAGACTCGGGGCCCCAATAAACTGAAGCTAATGTCATTAGAACAATTCTTGGAACATTGGCTAGCAGACTAAAGAAGATTCCCATTAGTACAAATAGGGTAACTTTCCAAGCTGGCTGTTTCCAAAAAACGCCTAATAACAGGCTAGTAACGGCAGCAATTGTAGCTAAATCGAACCCGTTGCAGCCCCAGTCAACACGAACGGCTCCAGTTGGTAAAGCGATGATATCCCAGTTTACTGTGGGTGACTGACCAATTGCTTTCAGACCCAAAGCTCCAGCTACCGCCATAAAACGTTCTAGGGCTAGTTGTGGTGTGAAAGTTTGCCAAACGATTTTAGCGAAGGCTGTTGGCTGTGGAAAGAAACCAGCAAAGATCAAGAACACCGGTAACGGATATTTTTGGAAGAAACCTAAGCCCCAAGAGCTAGTCGCAGCTCCTACAAGAAATATATAGAAATCGACTTTCTGCATCCATTCTGTCGAGAAACAAAATGGAACGGCAAGGATCGCGGCAAAAATTAGTGCATGTCCTAACCAAACATCTTCTGCTGATACTTCGAGTTGCGCGAGCTTTGATCGTCGCTGCCATAACTGGAAAAAACCAAAGCCAGCCAAAGCGATCAGTAATAAACTGGCTGCACCATTGATTGTGCCTGAGACAATGTCGTATATCCAAAATGGAAAAAATACGGAAACGGCGATCGCCCCAATAGCGACGATTCTGCTGTGCCAAGATTGATTACTAGCTCGCAGAAGTTGACTAACAGATGTTTGAATCTTGCTGGTTACATTCATGATTTTAAGGATTTGTTTTTGACAACCTAGACCCACTGCGCCCTAAACCGATAAGCCCTGCGCCCACTAGTATAAGATTGCCGACATTAGAAACGGCGGTCTTAACAGCAGCACTACGAGCTCGACCACGGCGTTCTTCAGCTTGCTTAGTGAGTTCTTCAGAAATTCGCCCCAAGTCATCAACACTAATACCTTCACGCAGACTTTCCGGATTGTCTTCTGCTTGGCGTAATTGTTGTTGAATTTCTGTTTCCCTAGAGTCAATATTGCCTAAAGCCTGTTTTTGAAGCTGAATTGCATCGGCGATCGCCAACAAACTAATCAAGAAAAAGGCAATCCCTGCCGCCATAGAAGCCCGAGATAATAAAACAAGCCGACCCTTACCTTTCGCAATCCCAACACTACTAAAAATCAGTAAGGCAAGACCAAATAAGAAAATAATGCTACGATTCGCAAACTCTTGTTCTAAGCCGATACGCCACGTCACATTGCCGAGCTGAGGCGGCAGAGCCAAAAGCAACATATCAAAAAGGAACCCAATAGCGCAGACCAAGCCAACTATTTTGGCAATATTCTTGGCACTATATCCACCAGTCGCCTGCTGCGGAACAGTTTTATCAGTGTTATAAGTCATTTTTTTTAAACTTAGTGATTAGAATATGAACGTCAAATTTAATAACTAAATCTTACGAGTATTCCTCTATCTGAAATTGTACAGTGTCAAAATCTCAACAGAAGAGACAAATTTCTAATTCAGACCCCCAAAAAAGACGCTCCATAAGCTGATTCAGCCAACAGAGCGTCTTTTTTTAAGCATCTAGACTTGATGTTATTCACCCACAAGAGTGAAGACTCCACCAAAAGCTAAATTAAAAACTTATGCGTTCTCTTCTTCACTACGCTTGCGCTTGGAAGCAGCACCGAAAAGACCAGCGAGAATAGGCATAACAGCAGCAGGAGTAGGAACATCAGTTATGAGGTTACCAGACAAAGTTGTTGATCCATCCTGACGTACCGACAGCTGAGAAGAGAAATTACCAGTACCAAATACATTACCAGCACCATCAGAGAAAAATCCAGACAGGCCCAAAGTAACACCTGTTGCTGTTTCGGAAGCATTAACTCCAGTCAAGAAGAAAGACACATTTGTTCCCCCTCCCAAAGTTGTTGCAATACCGTCAATTATAGAACCAGCAGCAGAAGCAGTACCGTTGACAATACTAAAGTCGTTGAATGTAATGCTATCTGGACAGGAAAAATCGCCCTCACACATTGTAGTAGCGGAAAACTGAGACACGCCAAAATCAAAATCGTAATTGGCTGTAGCGCCACTACCACTACCAGTCCAAGTAACTGCGCCACCCATGTAATCGATGCTGCCGTTCAAGGAAAGAGCTTGAGCAGGAGCAGAGATAGCTACGGAAGCAACAGCTGCAAATGCTGCAGCGGGAATCAAATTCTTGGGGGAAAATTTCATGGGTGTATCAACCTCGTTGTTGTCATTGCAGAGACTCAATTGAGCCTCTCTTGTCTTGTTGTACTTATTATATGTATAAACACAGAAAAATGCAACTCTAAATATCAATTAAAATATGAAGAAAGGATGAACCTACTTAAGTACTTAAAAATCATATTTGCAAATTGATTTTCTCTTTATCAATACTTAAAATGATATGAATAGAACTCTCGTTAAAGCAGCTTTTACTCTCGCTTCTGGAACTAAAATCAAATCCGGTTTGTTATAAGAGTTGCAATCCTGATTGAAGGATTAATCCAAACAGAAAGGATTGACTAAAATAGTCAATCCTTTCTGTTAAATGGCTTGTAAGCCTTGTTCTATACGGATTTTAGTTTAGAAAAATACTTGGCGACCTTTGACTAATTCTTCACTGATGTTGTTTAAGCTTAGGACGTTCTTCTGTAAAACTTGATTGTATTGATTAGCGATAGTTTGAGGAGAAAAGTTCTTTTCTAGGTATCCTCTAGCTGACTCACCCATCTCTTTTGCAAGCTCAGGATTCTGACTTAAGTTTAGTAAGAAATCTGCTAATCCTTCGCTGTTTCCATTCGCAAAAGTTGCGCCACATTCTCCGTTCTTTAGCATTTCTTTAATGTAGGTAGATTCTGGGCAGATTGCAGCAATTGGGCGACCGCTTGCAAGGTATCCGTACAATTTGCTAGGAGCAACAAGTCCTTCCATTCCTTCACTAACACTGACCAAAGAGATATCACAAGCAGTTAGAGAATATTTCAAATCTTTTTTGTCTTGGTAAGGCAGGAAAGTGAAGTTGGTTAAGCCGTGCTCTTGAATTTTTTGTTTTAGTGTTTCTTGCTTTGCACCTTCGCCGATGCAGACGAACTGGATATTTTCATCTTTGAGGCGGAGAGCTGTTTCGAACATTGTGTCGATGTCGTGGCAGCGGCCCATGTTACCGGAATAAAGAACTGTGAATTTCTCGACAAGATTGTGCTTTTTAGCGAACCAGTTATCTTCTTTGGCGATTGGCGTAATCTTTTCGGGATCCGCCCAGCTGTGAATGACTTCGATTTTGCTAGCAACTTCAGGACAGTGAGCGACGATACGCTCTTTCATGTTGGAGCTGAGAACAATGATTTCTTTGGAATTGCGCCAAACCTGCTTGTTGATCCAAGTCCAAACTTTAACGATTGGGTGATCTTTACTAATCATTCCCAGTTCAACAGAAATGTCTGGGTGAATATCGTAAATGAGGCAGATGTAAGGAATACCTAGGAAAAAGTTGAGTAGGTAACCGATTACAGGAAGAAAAGGAGGAGCGGTTGTAACGAGTAGCAAGTTCCGGTTGCGGCAGTTAAGAGCGACGTGAATGATTGCTCTGAATGCGAAGAGTAAACCACCAACGAGTGCGCCTCTTAATTTTTTGGAGCCTAGCTTTGTGATGCCGGAGCGGTGAATTTTAACAGAGCCACGCTTTTCGTAGCTTGGTGCGTTTTCGTTTTGGAATGCGTAGCCGGGTTGTCCGGTGAAAACGCTAATATCAATTCCTTTTTGACCTAGGTGCTTAACGAGTTCTTCGATGAGCTGACCTGTTGCAGCGAAGTCAGGGGGGAAAAACTGAGTCACAACCGATAACTTGACGGCATCTTCTGAGACAGACTTGAGGCTTGCTTGTCTCGCTACAGTAGAGCGGCTGTTCAAGTTTCTGTAAATGCTTTTGGTGTTTATATTGCGGCTTACAGTCACGGTTGTGTCTCTCAATTTCAATTTGCTCTGTGTTTTAAAAAAGGAAAGTGAAAGTTGTTCTCTCCTTCCTTGCACTCAGTCTAGCAACCAAGACTTAGTAGTAAATACGGATAATGGGGAATTTAGTTAAAGCTTTTATGAAGCTTGTTTTTTTGTATAAAGCGCAGGTGAAGACAACTTTTTTTTGATCGTTTTCTCTAATGAATGAAGTCAGTATCTGGGAGATCCCCTCACCCCCTATATTTGGGCATAGCCTAGCACTGAAGCACTATCTGTAGTGTCATTTGACTTTTTTTTCTGCTTTTTGTGTGATTTAAGTCATTGGTTAAATGTGCCTTTGGACATATACCTTCTAGTTAATTAATAGTTTTGACAAGTTTAAGAAAACTTTTGTTTAACAGTTTCTTAAAGACCGTTTAATGGAGTTGATTTTTCTGAAAGAAATCTTCTTTTTATAACAATGAATACTTAGTGGTCTTCTGGAGACACTTTCTACTGGTCGGTTGCGAGTTTCTGAAAGTGCTTGTTTACCTCTGGGAAGGACGGAATAGTGATGTTAAAATTTGGGCGACAACGTATTACGAGGCACTATCTCTGCTTGAAGTCTGTCTGAATGAAGTGTGTATATTTTTGAGCTGTATTCGTTATGAGAGTTCGATCTTTATTCGTTTCGGTTGTTCTGGGTGTTTTGGCTGGTGTCAATCCGGTAATGCATCGAGTGGCTACTGCTGCTGAGTTGTTTGGGATAAGAGCCTTGGATCGGGATGATGTGGTGGCGATCGCCGTACCTATTGATAAGGGCGAGGCTTACAACCTATTAATTGTGGAGCAATTAAGTTCTAGTCGGGATTGTTGGCGGGAGCAGGGTGATGGGCCGACAGTCATTGATCCGCTGTTGCTGAACTTTGACTTTACGAATATCTGTAATCGCAGCACGGATTCGAATGGTTATTCTCTCCGGTTGGCGGGGGAAGATATGTCATGGCGTTACACATTTAAGGTAGTGCGTGCTGGAAATGAGCTGAAGTTACAGGCATTGAATGCGGAAAATCCTTGGCGATCGCCGATCGAAGTAGGCAGTACAAAAGGCTTCGCAAACGGTTTTTTGAAAATTCACCTCAATGAAGGTTGGCAAATGGGTAAGCGTACCTATGAAGGCAAAACGCTTGGACATATATATTTAGTCAACGAATTGTCGGCCAATCGTTTGGTAAGCGAGGAAACGGCTCAAATTGCTTCAAACACAAGTCGTCCCGTCACTGCTCCCACTCGTTCAGTAAATGTTGCCCCAGCATCACAAAATTCCTCCAGTTCAGAACCAATCCAAATTTTTGTACCACCTTCAGCGCCTTTAGCTACTGGCGTGACAAAAACACCTATTCCAGCAGCGCCTTCGACTGTTGGCGTTCCTTCTTTAACCTCAAAAGTGCCTGACCTGTCCGTTGTTCCAGTACCCGGCACTTCAATTCCGTCCAATGCTTCCGGTTTGGTTCGCTTGAACGCCTCTGGAGCACAACAAGCACCACCACCACCAATCTCGCTCGCTCAATCGTTAGGCTTGCGTTACAAAGTGGTTGTCAATGCGACGACAGAAAGCCAAAAAGCTAGTCTTAAAAGTGTTGTGCCCGATGCCTTCAATACGTGGGTGGGCGATCGCCGCATGATGCAAGCAGGTGCCTTTGCCGACGAGATCGAAGCGCAGGAATTGCAGACACGATTGCAGCAGATCGGTTTGTCTTCCCAAATCATTTCTATCCGCTAAGCAAAACTAGACACAAAAATGAACTTGCAAACTTCTATTGTCGGTAGCATTATTGGGCTGCTGACAATAGCCTGTGCCGCCCAGAATCCAGTAGAACCAGTTGATGTAGTCATACCAGTGAAAGGTCAGTGTGGTGAATTTTCCTGCGAAGCATTGTTCCAGTTACTGCAAGAACAGTGGCCAGAACAAATGGCAGCATTACCAGAAGAGTGTCCAATCATAGCCAGCTATGGGCTTAACGTTTGGGAAGACACCGATCAAAAACGAGTGAGTCTTTATTGTTGGCAAGAGCAAGACGAAACCTCTGTAGACCCAATTTTTCCAAATGCAGCCTACGGTAATTTTTATCGCACGTTTCCCTATCCCGGATCTGAAAATACTTTTCTCGCACGAAAAGATTGCTTGGATGATGCTGCTTGTGAAGCGATGTGGCAAAAATTTGAAACCAAGTATCCGGATGAGATGCTGGCGGCTCAACAGACTTGTGCATTTCATCAAGGATTTTTAATCTACAACCAAGATGAGCAGCGGGGCTTGGTTGATGTTTCCTGTGCATTTTTCGTGCCGAGTGTGCAAATCGATAACGACGGTGATGGTGTGAGTGACGGAGAGAGCAAGCCAACGGGTGTTGATATTCCGTTAGTGTCGCTTCCGTTGGAAAATTTGAACAAATAAATTATAGAAATGCGTTATTCCGAAGTCTTTATCACCATCGGTGCGGAGCCATGGCAACCAGTAGTCAATTTTTATCAGCAGCTATTTCAGCTCGAGCCTAGCCCGTGTGTCGCAAATCGCTATGCAGAATTCAAGATTGGGGCTTTGCGTTTAGGTATTTTTAAGCCCAGTGAAAATCATCAAGCAGAGTTTCAAGGCTGTTCCGGTAGCCTTAGTTTTTGTGTTGAGGTGGAAAATTTGGAGGAGGCGATCGCCGCCGTCAAGCAAGCAAAAGGAACCGTTGCCGCTGAAATTGTCCAAGCTTCCCATGGTCGAGAATGTTACGCCTATGACCCAGCAGAAAATCGGCTAATTCTCCACGAATCACCCAAACCATAATCCTACTAACCCTTACTTACCGCCAGTTTCCTTCTCAAATTCTTCTACAGCTTTTTCCGTTCGATCATTCGGATTCGTAAATTCTTTGTCCGGCACAATGCCCAAAATGAATGAATTCAACGCAGACTTAGTCTTTGCACTAGCGCCTTTCAACGGCTCCGGCAGGATCAAATCACCAACCGTGACAAAAACAATTAATAAAAAAACAACGAGCTTGATACCAGCATCAGTACTTAAAAATTTGACACGCATAATTCATTTCCCCTAATGACAATCTAAAGACTGAAATCGCTCCTCTAGACCTTCATTCTAAAGGATGATTTTGAGACTTCTTTCCGTCAAAACACCGAAACATCAGCAACTTTCTATAAAGATTTGACAAAAACATACAAAAAAACACCCTTCCAGAAAGAAAGATGTTTTGTACTTTTAATCTTTTGATGCCAATTACGAATTAAGGCTTATTCGCCAATAATCTCAGGTTGAGTCAATTCGTCAGACATCTCGATAATGGCGCGAATAGGGGGCTTCATCAAAGGGTCTTCGATCGAATCAAAATCTTCATAACGGCGACGCTTCGCCCGCTGGGATACTTGCACAGTAATGCGATAACGGTTTGATGCAGCCTGCATTAGGTCTTCGGCGCGGTGCATGATTTCACAGGAGTCAAAGGAGGTACGTTTTTGCATACTGGGTGTAATTAAAATAATGTCTACTCGGCGTTAAAGCTTCTCTATTATACGGTGATGCTGGAAATGCTTTATCTATTCATCGATCAGACTGTCTCGATCTAATAACAACAAATCTCGTAATTGATTGGTATCAAGTTCTGTGAGCCAGCTTTCACCAGTATCGACAGTTTGCTCGGCGAGGGCTTTTTTTGTTTCAATCATGGCACTAATTTTTTCTTCAAGGGTTCCAGTCGAAACGAATTTGTGAACTTGAACATTTTTCTGTTGTCCAATCCGGAAAGCACGATCTGTGGCCTGATTTTCGACGGCGGGGTTCCACCAGCGATCGACATGAAAAACATGGTTGGCGCGGGTCAGATTTAAGCCTGTACCACCTGCTTTGAGAGACAGAATAAAGATGTGAGGGGCGTTGGGGTCATTTTGAAAGCGATCGCACATTTGTTGGCGGACTTCTCGTTTGGTTGCGCCGTAAAGAAATAATACTTCTTTGCCGAGACGTTCTTCTAGGTAGGGTTTGAGCAATTTACCCCACTCGGAAAACTGGGTGAAGATTAACGCGCGATCGCCCTCTGAGATCAGTTCTTCTAGCATTTCTTCGAGGCGCAATAACTTACCGGAACGTTGGGCAAAATGCTTGCTGAGTTCAGGTTTTTTCTGTAGCAAAGCCGGGTGATTACAGAGTTGTTTGAGGCGTAGAAGCAGGGTCAAAATTAGGCCGCGTCGCTTGATGCCGTCGGTGCTTTCGATTTCGGTGAGGGACTGATCCACCAGCTTTTGATACAGATTTGCCTGATCTTTCGACAGTCCGCAATAGACTTCCATTTCTTGTTTTTCGGGCAGGTCTTGGATAATGGTTTTGTCGGTTTTGAGACGGCGCAGGATAAAGGGTTGGGTGAGGTGGCGCAGGGATTCAAGAGTTTGGCGATCGCCGTATTTCTCGATGGGGATGGCAAAGCGTCGCTGAAAAAATTGTTGGTTGCCCAAAAAGCCGGGATTGAGAAAATCAAGAATTGACCAAAGCTCTTTCAGCCGGTTTTCGACCGGGGTTCCAGTTAAAGCAATCCGAAAACCCGCGTCTAGTTCCCGCACCGCTTGGGATTGCTTGGCTTGGGGATTTTTGATATTTTGCGCTTCGTCGAGAATAATGCCCTGCCACGGCACTGCGGCTAAGTCTTTTTTGTCGCGAAAAACGAGAGAATAGCTGGTTAAAATTACGTCGTGTTTTTCGGCTTGGGTCGCAAAGGCTTTTCCTTTTTTGCGGCGATCGCCATGATGAATAATTGCTTTTAGACTAGGGCCAAATTTTTGAATTTCTCGCTGCCAATTACTCACAACCGATGTCGGACACACCAGTAAAACGGGCTGTTTTAACTTTTTTTCTTCCTGAAGCTTAAGCAAAAAAGCAATGGATTGAATTGTTTTACCCAATCCCATATCGTCCGCGAGACAGGCCCCCAAACCCCAGCGCTGCAAGAAATTCAGCCAACTCATGCCCTTTTGTTGGTACGGCCGCAAAGTTCCTTGTAGCGTCTTTGGCGGATCGATTAATTCCAGACTTTCATTCGAAGTGAGGTGACGAATTAATTCTTTTAAAATGCCCGACGCTTCGAAGCCCACCACCGGCAATTTCGCGAATAGTTGACCCGGTTCCGCGCTGAGCCGTAACGCATCTTCTACTTTTAAATTTTGCGCGCCAGTTTTGACTTTATAAATTTCCTGCGCTGCCCGCACATCTGTCGGTTGCAGCGCCAGCCACTGACCATTGACTTCGACTAGGGGCGATCGCCGCTCCAGCAGTTGTGCAAACTCTTTTTCCGTCAGCGTTGTATCGCCGACCGCCACACTGAGTTTATATTCCAGCAAACTTTGTAAATTTAACCGTTGCTCATCCTTAACCTGAGCCGAAATCTGTACCCCTAAACGTGCCTCACTTGCCCCACCTTCCAAGCCTTCCGGCAAGATCACGCCTAGCCCTTTATCTTTCAGTTGCCAAGCAATCGAGCGGATAAACTCGTACGCCTGAATTGGATCCAATTCACAAGCCGCTGGCTGGGAGGTTTCCAAGCTATCAATAATCGGCGCATAGAGCCGCGACGCAAAACCCAACCCTTTCAGCAAAAGTTCTTGCGGCTGATCCGCATCTTGCCAGATTTCCTCTGCGGCAATCACTTCCGCTTCATTACCAAGGGATTGTAATCCGTATTGTAATTGCCAAGTTTCCTGATTTTCTGGGGGCGGCGTAAGTTGAAAACAAGTGCGAAATAGTGGCTGCGTTAACTCAAAATTTGGCGGCTGAACCAAGTGCTCTCGGACAGGAAATGTCCAGTTTTCGTAAGCGTGGCGCAATTGCTGGGCGGATTCTAACTCGAAGCTCGCTTTTGCTTTCGAGAGGCGGTTAACCCATGGCAGCGAGACTGAATTTTTGGGGAAATTTTGCAGCGGTTTGGCGTGAGAGCGAATTTGAGCATCAATCATTTGGGTCAAAAAACTGAGCAATATTGCTGATGGTTCATGATCCTGTCTACCCACCAACGGCATATGCTGCAAAAACTGTGCAAA
>JBARRZ010000160.1:0-12837 GCA_049644465.1 Limnothrix sp. | reverse complement strand
TCTTTACAAAAGGAATGTTTTTGTGAAATTGTGCAGTGAAATTCAAGCTGATTCTTGTTCTGTGACCGTCTTTCGGTAGCGTAAACAAAAAAAGGTGCTGAAGAGAAAGGCGATCGCCCAAATTTTTAAAAGAGCAAGTTCGCCAGAGACGATCAACAAATGCTCTGCTCGTGAAATTTCAAATTCACAGATCTTCGCTAAGAAAAAATACTTAATAGCAAACAAAATATGCTTAAGAACTTATCTTGAAACTGAGTAGTTTTACTTAGTATCAATGTTTTAACTTTTCTTGCTGTAGCGGTCATCCTTATAGATGGACTTGATAGGATAGCAATCTGAATAAATTGGCATCGATCATGACACCCGAATAAAGGGCGATCGCCAACAAATTATTAAGTACCCACTACCCATCGCAAACACTAGTTTGAATTTACCGCAAGGATTGAGCAGTATGAGGCATTATCGCGACGAATGGATCCATGAATGGTGCGAGGACAGCGGTTGGACAGAACCAACCCTTGTTAGCGCCAATTTTTATTGGGCTTTTCCTCCCAATGCAGTGATGCCGGAGCCAATTCCCGCCGAGATTATGCGTCTCATTAAGTTAGAAAAAGGCTTCACTTCCGAAGAAAAAAAATGGCTGGGATCTGCCGCTGGCTTTAGCGTAATTTGTGCAATTGTGAGCATCTTTTGGCAGTGCCCTTTGCCTCTAGTCACTGCATTTGCCTTTAGCGCTATGACTGTTGCTCGACTCGATATCGAGGATTAGAACGCATCGCGCAAATAGCACTTCTATAGATGCTGAAAATATAAGGATTCACACACAGAGAAAGACTAAGCAATATCAAGATAATTTTTAGATTTAAACCGTCTTTGCAAAACAATTCACTCCTTATTGTCATAATGGTGGGCAGGTTATTCCGTTCACCATTTTTCTGTTTACCGCTGTGCTGAGATATTTTATCCCCTTCCTCGACTCAGAAGTAAAGCATTGGGCTTTAGAAGCAAGGCTATTACGATGGCTTACGTTTTTGTGGCTCTGTATTGGTCTTGTGGCAATGTTTTCAGCTTCTTATCCCGTCGCAGATCTATTGCAGAAAGATGGCTTTTATTATGTCAAACGCCAAATTTTTTGGATCTTAATCGGTCTGTTCGGTTTTAATGTTGTCGTGCGATCGCCACTCAAATCACTCTGCAAAGCCTCTGGTTGGCTGCTGTTATTCGTGTGGTTTTTGATTATCCTGACCCTGATTCCCGGCATCGGCACAGAAGTCCTTGGCGCAACCCGCTGGATTGCCGTCGGCCCCGTAAAAATTCAGCCATCAGAATTTGCGAAACCGTTTCTTGTCTTGCAGGCAGCCCAAGTGTTTGGACGATGGCGAAAACTGGGCTGGAACGCGCGTCTTGGGTGGTTGTTTGTCTTTGCTGGCATTCTTTGTTCGATCTTAATTCAGCCGAATCTGAGTACCACTGCGCTCTGTGCCATGACATTGTGGTTTATCGCTGTGGCGGCAGGTTTACCTTGGCTAAACTTAGGCGGTACAGCCGCAGTTGGCTTGGCTACCGCGATTCTCAGTATCAGCACCCATGAATACCAAAGACGACGTCTGATGTTTTTCCTCGACCCTTTTAGTGATGCCAGAGGTCAAGGTTATCAATTGGTACAAAGCTTACTGGCGATTGGTTCCGGGGGCGGTTGGGGTGTCGGTTTCGGGCTTTCTCAACAAAAACTTTTTTATCTGCCAATTCAACATACTGACTTCATTTTTGCGGTATTTGCGGAAGAATTTGGCTTCATTGGTTGCTTTGGTTTTCTGCTTTTGTTGTGTGTGTACGCCAGCGTTGGTAGTTATGTGGCACTGCGATCGCAAAATCTAATTAAACGTCTAATCGCTATCGGGGCAACCTTCGCGCTGATTGGCCAATCGCTACTCAACATTGGTGTGACGACAGGGGTTTTGCCGACAACTGGTTTACCGCTACCTCTTTTTAGCTACGGCGGCAGTTCGGTCATTTCTAGTCTTATCTGTGCCGCTCTTCTGGTGCGGGTTGCGCGAGAAAGTAAAGAAGCAGAAGTCGTTTCGATGAAAAATCGCCGCCAACGTCGTCAACAAACTTAAATTTAAAAAATTAATTGCTACAACTCCCACCGGGCTACTGATTTAGCTTCTTTTCTAGCTCTTCTAATTGTTCGCGGCGGGTTTCGATTTCAAGTTGACGGCGGGTGAGATCTTGGCTTTGTGCCGTGATTTCCTGTCGCCAAGTTTCAATTTTTTGTTGCTCTTTTTGGACAAATTCTGGTGTGATTGCTTCTTTCGAAAAATAATGTCTCACGATGCCAAGCAGCCAATCTGTTGCGTTGTGGATGCTAGCAACTTTTTGTTCGTCGGTTAATTTGACAATGACGAGTGCACCGACGGCAAAGGTGTCTTGTGTAAAGTCTATTTCGTGGCGATCGCCCATAGTCCAACTACCATCAGGTTGCTCATGGGCAAGCAAAAGTAACTGTCGGTGACTAGTGAGAGAATTAATTTGAACTTGGGCGAGATGACGCATCGAAAATGACGTTGGAACTACTATTGCAGCCGCTGGAGGCGTTCTTGCAGGATAACCTGTTGAGCTTGCGCTTCAGCGAGAGACGCTTTTGCCCCTTGGATAACTTCAGCCGGAGCTTTGTTAACGAATCCGGGATTTTTTAGGCGACCACCGAGAGATTGAATTTCTTTTTCTACTTTACTCAAACTCTTCTCAAGTTTCGCACATAGCGCCGGAACATCGATCAATCCTTCTAAAGGAATTAAGACTTGAATCGTCCCCACAACGCCGGCGATCGCCTGTTTAATGCTGTTATCGACCGTATCCGTGAGCGTCAGTGTTGCCACTTTTGCTGACTTGAGAATATAAGCCTCTCCTTTTTTGAGCGTTGCGAGTTCCTGCGGTGCTTCGCTTTGTAAAATCACCTCAACTGTCGAACTGGGCTTGATCCCAGCCTCTGCCCGTAAGTTACGAAT
This sequence comes from Limnothrix sp., assembly GCA_049644465.1. Lineage (GTDB taxonomy): Bacteria > Cyanobacteriota > Cyanobacteriia > Cyanobacteriales > MRBY01 > MRBY01. The sequence goes on along the minus strand of JBARRZ010000160.1, from coordinate 9,826 downwards.
GACCCGAATTGCTTCAATCAAAAGCGTGAATTCGGCTTCCAAAGCTGGGTTAATCAAGCCGTCATTTTCCACGGGATAAGGCTGTACTGCTAGAAATGTTTGACTGTCTGTTTGTGTCAGCGTCTGCCAAATTTCTTCAGTAATGTGGGGCATAAAGGGATGTAACAGTTTGAGAATATCTTCCAAAACCCAAGCCAAAATTTGCTGAGCCACAATGCGGGAAGGCGCATCTTTTTCTTCTTTCGCGTACAAGCGAGGCTTGGCTAGTTCGATATACCAGTCACAGAAGTCACCGCGAATAAACTCGTAAAGGGATTTTGCTGATTCGCCGAGGCCATATTCTTCAAGGCTGACGCGGGTTTGGGCGACGACTTGATGTAACCGCGATAAAATCCAGCGATCGCTCAATTCGAGGTCTGCTTCAGCGGGACGACCAAAATCAGTTGGGGTTTTCCCTTCGAGGTTCATCATCACAAATCGCGCCGCATTCCAGAGTTTATTGGCGAAATTTCGAGAAGCTTCAACAGACTGGGATTCATCTGTATCGCGGTCGTATTGCAGGCTAATGTCTTGCCCGGCCCCGGCCACTTCCCGGATAAGGGTATAGCGCAGAGCATCTGTGCCGTAGCGATCGCACATCAAAAGTGGGTCGATGCCATTATCAGACGATTTCGACATTTTTTTGCCGTTTTCGTCGCGCACCAAACCGTGGATATAAACGTCTTTAAACGGAATTTTGCCGGTAAAATGACTCGACATCATCGTCATCCGAGCGACCCAGAAAAAGATAATGTCGAAACCAGTCACCAAGACACTATTTGGGAAATATTTTTGAAAATCTGCAGCATTCTCATCCGGCCAGCCAAGGGTGGAAAAAGGCCATAAACCAGAGGAAAACCAAGTATCGAGGACATCAGGATCCTGTTCAATCTGGCAGTCTGGACCATGGATGGCGATCGCCTGCTTCTTTGCCTCAGCCTCATCATTTGCCACGATGCAAGGCGTATCATCCTGAATCTCACCATGAGTTTCACTGACAACATACCAAGCCGGAATTTGGTGACCCCACCACAATTGCCGCGAAATACACCAATCATTCAGCTTTACGAGCCAATCCCGATAAACCTTGCGCCATCGCTCCGGCACGTAATTTGGATCATTATGGTCATCGAGAAACGCCAGCGTCTTTTCAGAAAGCGGATCAATTTTGACAAACCACTGGGTTGAAAGTAGCGGCTCAACCGGAACCTTACCGCGATCGCTATAGGGCACACTGTGGCGATAATCTTCAGTTTTAACGAGAACGCCTTCTGTCTTAAGCTGCTCAACCAAATTTTTACGCGCTTCGAAACGATCTTGTCCTGCAAAGCTGCCCGCATTTTCATTAAGCGTGCCGTCACGATTCATGATGTTGATAAATTCGAGCTGGTGCCGCTTACCCATTTCGAAATCATTTGGATCGTGAGCTGGCGTTACTTTGACGCAACCTGTTCCAAATTCTGGGTCAACGTGTTCGTCGGCAAAAATCGGAATTTCACGACCAATAATGGGTAGCGTTAGGGTTTTGCCAATGAGATGTTTGTAGCGTTCGTCATTAGGATTAACGGCAACGCCAGTATCGCCCAGCATCGTTTCGGGGCGGGTGGTGGCAACTTCAACAACGCCAGTGCCATCGGTCAGCGGATATTGAAAGTGCCAAAGATGGCCGTCTACTTCTTGGTTTTCGACTTCAAGGTCAGAGACGGCGGACTGGGAAGCCGGACACCAGTTAACCAGATAATTACCGCGATAAATCAGACCTTCTTTGTAGAGCGTGATAAAGGCTTTTTTAACTGCTTCGCAGAGGTTTTCGTCGAGGGTAAAACTTTCGCGCGTCCAGTCAGCGGAGAGGCCAAGGCGTTTAAGTTGGTTGACGATCGCCCCACCGGATTCTTCTTTCCAAGCCCATGCTCGTTCTAAAAACTTTTCGCGACCCAAGTCATCGCGGGTTTTGCCTTCTGCTTTGAGCTGCTTCTCAACGATGGTTTGGACTGCAATGCTGGCGTGATCTGTACCGGGTAGACAGAGAACGTTTTCGCCCTTCATCCGGTGGTAGCGTACAACGGTATCGATGAGCGCGGTGTTAAAGGCGTGACCCATGTGCAGCTTGCCTGTGACGTTTGGCGGCGGAATCACGATACAAAAGGATTCACCTTCTTTGCTTGGATCTGCTCGAAATACTTGCTGCGCCAACCAAGTCTGTTGCCATTTACTTTCGGTGTTGTGGGGGTCGTATTGGCTAGGCAGGTTGGGGATTTCGGTAGTCATGAGGCCGGAATAAATGTGCTGTTCGGTACGTTAAATTACAATTCTAAATCTATTTCGGCAATCGGTTGCAGACTGTCTAGTGGTTCTTGGTTTTTTGCAACTTTTTTCGGGCGATCGCCGATTTAAAAAAATAATAGTTTCGGACGGATATGTTAAAAGAAGAAAATTGATAAAATTGGTGGCATGAACAAAAACTATCTGTTGTACATTGGCGTCTTTTTGGCTGGGGCTGTAATCACTCCCCTGTACCTCAGTGCGTTTAATAATGATAATGAAGGCGATCGCCCCGATGCTGACACTGCGATTGTCGATACAGAATTGGACTTAACAGCAAGTCCTGAAAATTTTGATACTGCGACAGGTTCAAATCAAGTATTTGTGCCGAACGATAGCCAAGAAGTGGTGCTCAATGATTATCCTGTGACCCAACCACCGCAAGGGCCGAGCGCCTTACCTCAATATGCCCACAATCAGCCATCGGTTCGCCCTTACCCTAACTATTCTGCTTTCGGTTCACCAGCATTAAACTTTCCAGCGACGCCTCAACCTAAAGCCTCGACAACGAAAACACCGGCGACGAAGCCCCAAGCAGATAAAAAGCCAGCTGACTCAAATTTGGGATCACCACAAACTGATAAAACAGTGGGGCGATCGCCACTTTCTAGCACCCTATTTGATGCCACAAACGCCCTACCCAGTAACGTTTTTACTCCCCCAAAAACAGCACCAGACCCTAATGCAGTTTCCCCCAAACCCTTCGATCCCAGCTTTGGCACAACTCGTCAGCCGACAACTTCCGGGGACTTTAATCTAGAAGCTTTTTCTGGCAGCACTGCTATTCCTGTACCCGACGAAGAGTCAACTCAAACAGAAGCAGAATAATTGTTCGGCGATCGCCTCTTCTTGACACATCAATTAACCCTGAATTCGAAATCAGTAAGGCTTGAAATAGCGACGCGGAGAAGGGGAGATCTAAGGATGGAGAGATGTTATAGAAAAAGGTTTGGCTCACAGCAAATCTCTGTTCCACCCTGTCCCTTTGTCTTACTTGCTTTGAAATGTTTGACTTAAATTCACACTAAACAGATTCAGGGGCCATCAAAAAATCGCGCACAATCTGTAAAATCTGTTGAGAACTTGTCCCATCACCGAACGGGTTAACCGCCGTCGCCATTCGCTGATATTCAGCATCATCCGTCAATAGCGTTTTCATTGACTGAAAAATATTGTCTTGAGCTGTGCCGATCAACCTCGCTGTCCCTGCCGTCACCGCTTCTGGTCGTTCTGTCGTCTCTCGCAACACCAACACAGGCTTACCTAAACTCGGTGCCTCTTCTTGGAGTCCACCAGAATCAGTGAGCAACATATAGCAACGTTGCATTGCGCCCACGAGCTGAGGATAATCGAGCGGTTCCGTCAGAAAAATCTGCGGATGCTGACCCAATATGGCTTGAATGGGTTCGCGTACTTTTGGATTGCGGTGCATTGGCAGTAATAGCACCACGTCTGGAAAAGCGGTCACAATTTTCAAAAAGCCTTGCAAAATATCGTCTAACGGCTCACCCCAGTTTTCGCGCCGATGTACGGTTGAGAGGATGACGCGCTTATTCTGCCAATCTAAATTGGGAATATTACAGTCTGGTTTTGCTGCCGCTACAGTCAAAAGGGCATCGATCACGGTATTACCTGTTTGGTAGGCTCCACCCAACACGCCTGATTTTTCAAGGTTGGCGATCGCCTGAGTTGTGGGCGCAAAATGTAACTGAGAAATTTGAGAAATAAGCCGCCGATTCGCCTCCTCTGGAAACGGATTAAGTAAATTATCCGTCCGCAAACCAGCCTCGACATGACCGACCGGAATCTGCTGGTAAAAAGCCGCCAACGCCGCTGCAAAAGCCGTGGTGGTATCGCCTTGCACCAAAACAATATCTGGCGCGAGCTTTTGATAAATTTGCTTCAGTCCCTCAAGACTACGGCAAGTAATATCCGATAATGTCTGGCCCGGCTGCATAATTTCTAAATCGAAATCAGCCTTAAGATCAAACCATTGCATCACCTGATCGACCATCTCTCGATGCTGACCTGTCAAAATTACAGAGGTTTGAAAATCAGCCGCCTGCCGAAACTGTCGAATAACCGGAGCTAACTTGATCGCTTCCGGGCGCGTACCAAGGGTGATACAAACTGTGGGCATATAACACTCACCAATAGATCTTCCGTTATCTTATAAACTTATCGACTTGAAAAGAAGTTTGAGCTCAGATGTTTTAAGTTTATCTGGGCCAAAGTTACAAAAAAACCCGACCAAATAGCCGGGTTTCGCAGACATTGCAAATGCAATTTTTATGAACTTAAGAAATTTTGAATCAAACTAGCAGCACCATTCGGTGACTAGTTCAGTTCGCAGGTGAGGGGACAAGCTGCATAAACAGACTCGGAAGCAACTTGCTCATGACCATGGAGCCAAGACAACCAAGTGACTTCTTGGGGGTGAACTCCCTTCAAGCTCAACATTGCTGCTGCTAGTAAAATACTCATCAAAGTACCGCCAATGATGGTTCCTGCGACGACGAGCACGGCACTAACGGGCAAAATCGACTGTAGGGCGATCGCCGTAAGAGAACCAATTGCCATCATCAAAACAACGACAGGAAAACCGACAACTAACAAACAAACGAGTAAAGTAAAACTCCAAATCAAGAAGCTTTTTACTAAAACAGAAACCGAAGACGTGTCCCAACTGCGTGTTGATGAAAAGTTCATAGTCTGTCCCTCCGAGGGAAAATAAAATTGTTAAAAAATTTCTTGCGCATCTTCAGAAAAAGCTACGGATGCGGTAGGTGAACTCCAGTATAAATAAATTTTTGATGAAGATGAGAAACTATTTATATAACTTAATTTCTACACTTTTATTCTGTGGTATTAACTCGTTTAGCATTGCATTTGATGCTGTCAAATGACTGGTACTAAAGGCTTCTATTTCTAAAGAGATAGTCGTTTATACTTAACTTAATTGTTCGTTACATCTCTTTTTGAGATATCCTCTCCTACGCAAGTTTCAAAAGCTTTTAAAGAATGAACAATAATGTTACATTTCGCAATGTATTTTTTAAGTATGTAACGTCAATTTGTTTGTTTCTTAGAAAAGGTCGCTGAAAAATGAGAGGTGCTTGATCTATCTATCTGTCACTGCAAGATTAATTTGTCGGGACTAAGTTCATCTCTGCTCAGAGTTGGTAGGCGATCGCCGAAAAACTTTGCCATAGCACAGCAAAATTTCGAGTTACCATGGGAAAAATATTCATCAAGACACTTTTTTCTAACCGTATAACCGAGTATGTGCGGATGAATTAGCCCAGAAAGTTGTCATTGCTCCCAGTCCAGCGGAACCATATCTATGACTGACTCCCAATTCCCTACGACTCAACCACCGCGTCGCAACCCTTCAGGCAACCAAACCCAGCCAGTTGTCGGGAGTCAAGACTCCGCAGATGCTACCCAGATTATTCCTCTTTCACCTGTAAAAAGTGCCTCGCCCATGTCTAAAGAAGAAACTCGTATTGTTACGCCCCAACGCGCCCCGATGGCCCCGCCGCCACCACGCCGCACTGCTCCACCGCCACCACCTCAACGCAGTAGAAGAGCCGCAGCAGTAAGTGCACCAGCTATTCCCCAAAGATCAGCAGGGCATCCTTCTGTAGAAGAATTAGTTGTGAGAGCACATAAAGAAGGCTTCTCTGACGTCCACCTTGGTGTTGGCGAAAAACCTCGCTACCGTGACCGTGGTGAAATGGTGGTTACAGAGTATCCCGTCACAGATAACGATACCTTCCATGCTTGGCTACACGAGATTTTAAGTCCTCAGGAAATCCAGCGGTTCAAAGACACGTTGGATTTTGACGGTGCAACACAATACGACTTTGCACGAGTACGGATTAATGTCTTTGATTCTTTGAACGGGCCTTCTTTGGTCATGCGTTTGATTCCGCTCAAGATTTTGACGATGGAGCAGTTACGGTTGCCGCCAGTCTTTAAAAATATTTCTGATGCGGAGAAAGGCTTGGTGTTGGTGACAGGGCCGACGGGTTCTGGTAAATCGACAACGATGGCCGCGATGGTGGATTACATCAATAAAACTCACGCAAAAAATATTATTACGATTGAAGATCCGGTGGAATTTGTGCACCAAAGTCGCAAGTCTTTAATCAAGCACCGCGAAGTGGGAATGCACACGCTCAAATTTGATTCTGCGCTTAAGGCGGCTCTACGGGAGGATCCGGATTTGATTCTTGTGGGTGAGATGCGGGATAAGGAGACTGTTAATACGGCTCTGAAGGCGGCGCAAACGGGTCACCTTGTAATGGGCACGCTCCATACGAACAGTGCGATTAAAACGATTGAGCGTATTTTGAACCTTTTTAGTGCGGAGGAACAGGATGCGATGAAGGTGGCGATCGCCGAATCTTTAGTCTCAGTTATTGCGCAAGGTTTGTGTCGTACCACTGATGGTAAACGGGCCGCCTACCATGACATTTTGGTCAACACCGAAACGATGAAGGACTACATCAAAGATGCTAAGTACGAAGAGATGCTGGCGTTGATGCAAGACGGTGAGTATGACGGCATGGTGACCATGAACCAATCGCTTTTTACTTTGTACCAAGATGGCCGAATTACTGAGGAAATTGCGCTCGAAAAGTCGCCAACACCGAACGAAATGGCGATGATGTTACGGGGTCGTGTTTAAACGGGATCTCGCAATAATTAAATTTAGTATTTTTAACTAAATGATCTAATCACCTCTGGTTCTCTAACGGAATTGGAGGTTTTTTGTTGCCTCCTAATTACGGAGATTTTTTTGCTGGATTTTCAAAAAGAGTGATTCAAATTTAGGGTTGGCGTTGTTGTCTGAAAATAATTGGAGCACTTCTAGCATCGGTAATTCTTGTAAATTCTTCGGTGGCAAAATGTAACTAAGTTCGGCTAAGTCTGGTTCGCGGTAACGTTGGCTGTGGGAGTTGGTGGCGATCGCCGCGATAGGTTGGGCCGGAATTGTGCCTCTGAGCCAAGCCTGTAATGTTGCATAAGTACTGCTGGGATTTTTAATCACCAAAGCACTTCCGTCAGCGGTTTCTGTGGTGAATTGAAAAGTCGGTTCAAACCATGTTTTTAGCACCTGAAGTGGCACATCGTCTGGGGTTTGGATCAGAGCTTGATTGATAATGCCGAGGGACAATTGCGGTTGGGATTCGGCGAAAATGACAGCTTGCACTATCGGTCGTAGCTTATTTGGAATGACTTGCCCGAGAAAATCTTGACGCCACCATTGCACTAAAATCATCTGTTCATAAAGTTTATCGGCGCGAGCATCGGCGGGGGACTGGGCCTCAATCAAAGTTCGGTAGTGGGCGATCGCCTTCTGATAGACTTCGTTGCGCAACGGTCGGAGGTCTGGATCGCTCTGCCACTGGGGTGCGGTGACAAATTCGGGTTGCTGCAAAATCTGTAAAGCCAGCAATTCTAGTACTTTGCCGTAGGGAATATCCGGTCGTTGTAAATAGCTTTTTGCCAACAAATAGTGGCTATAGGGAAAGGTGACTGGCTGCGTTCGCACAAGTTGTTCAAAAACGGGGATGGCCTCTGCTGGGGACTCACTGGCGGCGATCGCCCCGTAGTTGTATTGCAGTAACGCATCTTCGGGAATAGCTTCAGCTGCCCACCGAAAATATGTCGCACTAGAACCCTGTAATTGCTGTGAATTTTCCGTTGTCGCCTTTTCCTGTTGCCAAGCTGTCATCCCCAAATCAGCGGCGTAACTCTGCTGCCAAGGGATAAGTTTGTGGGCGCGACGTAATTTTTGCTCATAACCAGCGAGATTACCCTGTCGTTTGTCCGCTTGCCCCTGAGCTGCTGAGGCTGTTGCTAATGTACGCGGCAAACCAGCGTAGAGAGCAATCACCAGCACCCACAAACTCACTAGTTGCATCGCTCGTCTTTGGCGCGGTGTATGGGGGCGGACAGCTTCGGGGCTGAACTGGTGGGCGATACCTAATAGCAAGCCTAAAGTCAGGACTAGCGTTGTGCTAATTGCCAAATTTTCTAGTTGATAATCAGTCAGACAAACAATGCCGTAACCCAGCCAACTCGCGCCGATACCGTAAATCAAAACCTCTGCTTTGCTATTTTCGGCAACGTAGGGCAAAACCGACAACCACAAGCGAATCACGAGAAATAAAGCAACAAAACTGGCGATCGCCCCCAATAATCCCAGTTCGCTGAGAAGCTGTAGCGGCGTACTAAACAGATGTGGCGTTGGTGGTACAGAACCAATTAAAGGCTGGAATTGCTCCCACTGTCGCCCCAAATTTCCCATGCCCAAGCCATGCAACGGATGAGCTTGCAGAATACCGAGTGATGTTGTCCACAATAAAAGGCGCTCTTGGATGACATCAATAAAACTGGACTGAGCAATTGAATTAAGCTCCAGCGATTTGACCGCAGCCGTCGCCAAAAAGCTTGGATTAAAAATAGCGGCAAATAGCACTAACATCAGCAGAGCCGTACCGCCAATAATTTTTTTGAAACTAAACCGCCGCCGCAAACTAACCAACATCATCAGATAGCTCAGTACGCCAACAAGGGCGATCGCCACCAGAGCTGGACGAAAAGCTGTGCTATACAAATCGAGCAGCAACACAACACAAGCGCATCCCCCCAAAAGCCGACGCCATCCCCTATAGGCAATCCCATAGGCCACCACAATTGGCAAACTTAAAACCAAATAGCCTGCAACAAAACCTGCTTGTCCCAACGGCAAATCATTCTGTAAACCCAGCCAATCTGCCGTTGACCACCATAATCCTAAGCTCACGCAAGCTGAAGCACCGGCCGTGATCGATAAATAACCCCATAATTTTTCCCATTGCGCAGGTTGCCTCAGCCAATTGCAGACACTGTAGAGCAGCACATAATGCCCCAGCACCATCACCAAATACCACCCGGCCGCTTGTACCGACGCTGCATTCAAAGTCGAAAGGATCAGGGTCAAACCCAAACCCATTACCCCAAAATCAAGTCCATAACCAAGTCGATACCAAGGTTGCTGATATTGCCGTAAAGACAGCAAAAACCAGATGCCAATGCTAAAAAATCCACCTTGCCAAACCAGCAACCATGGCCAGTCCAGCATTTTTTCGTAACTTTCAGGGAGTACGGCAAACACAGCTAAGGCAGATAATCCTAGGTAAATCAGCCAAAGATGCAACCAAGCGGGCTGTGGTGTGGCCGTGTCTGTTTCTGTGGGTAGCAAATCTTTGAGTTCCTTGATCACGAAGCAGTCCAAAAATCGTTGCTGGGATTATTTATGTGGATCCGGGTGGTGGCGATCGCCATCCTGAATCATTTTTGTTATTCTTGTAAAGAATTATGACAATCAAAAAGCAATGAGCGAATTCACCCAAGTCTTTTTAGCAGAAGCTGCGAGCCAGCCTTTCCCTGTATATTTCACCTTGGTCTATGT
>JBARRZ010000159.1:0-4360 GCA_049644465.1 Limnothrix sp. | reverse complement strand
AAAAATGTTAAATTAAGCGACTCTGCAAGGGCAATATTTCTTGCATTGACGGTATCTTCAAGGAGTTGGGACTCTTCTTTGTAAGTACCAGAGCCACAACAGGCGGCTTTTTTTAATTCGATGAGTTCAATGTCCAGAGCAGTGGCTAGAGCAGTTGTAGAGAGGTGTAGCTCCCGACAAGCCCCTTGGGCAACACAACCGGGAAAATAAGCGTAGCGCAACATTTCAGCCAAACCTAGGATGAAGGGGATTCCTTTTTATCTTATCGTCGCAATATCAGCTCATACTCTGAATGGTTATGTTTTGTTATGTCAGATGCAACACAGGATACGAAAATACTTTTGGGCATGGCGCTGCAACTGGGTCAGTTTCAATCTGGTTTTTTGAAGCAGATAGCCCACGAGCTGCGATCGCCAATGAGTCAGATGATGAGTTTGCAGCAGCTCATTTTGGCAGATCTTTGTGAAGATCCGGCGGAAGAGCGTGAATTTATTGCGCAGTGTTATGAGTCGAGCAAGCAGTTCATGACCTTGCTCGACTTGGCGATTGATGTCTCAAATCTAGATTATGGTACGAGCTTTATTAAGGCTGATAATTTTAATTTTCTCGAAATTGCTACAGAAATTGAAGCTATTTTTGAGATTAAAGCGAGAGATCGTAATTTGCAATTCCATGTGGCACCGCCTGAGACTAAGACAGGGGTAATGATGGTAGGCGATCGCCAACGCACTCAGCAATTACTAGTGATGTTGCTAGACACCACAATCAACCAAAGCACCGCGAAAGATATCTTTTTTAGCTATAGCACCGCTGACGAACAGCGTTTGAACTTTCAAATCCGTTCGGAAGATAATCTCGATTTTTGGGAGCAGACAGCTACTAAAAATCTAGCGATTGAAGGCAAACCAACAATCGCCGACTTACAAAAAATGGCTTACGATTTCGAATTTTCGCCCTCGCTAAAGTGGCAACTGTGCGAAAAAATCGCTACTGGTTTAGGCGGAAATCTGAGCAGAAAGGTTGAATTGCAGGAAAGCGCAAAACTTATACAGGTAGAGGGTTGGCTTCCTCTAGCGAGCAAGAAATAACACTCACCGGATGCTCATGATTGTGCAGCACCATCGTGGTTGTTTGATTTTCTTTAAAGCCAATGCGCTCATAAAAAGATTGTTGGTGCGTCGTCATCAAATAAACGCGTTCAACACGGCTCATATGCGGATGGCTAATCAGTGTCTCTACCAGCTTCCGGCCTAATCCCAGCCCTTGATACTCTGGATGAACCACCACATCCCAGATTGTTGCGCGAAAAATGCCGTCCGATGTGCCACGAGTAAAGCCGATCATGCGATCGCCGTCCCAGACCGTCACCACCGGATCACTATGGGCGATCGCCGTAGCCAGATCACTAATAGGACGTTCCTTTGCCCAAAACGCAGTGACATTCAACAAATCCTGCAATTGCACAAGATCCACCGCATTTTTATCAACAGAAAAGAAAATATGGCTGCAATCCAAAGTTTTTTTCATAACGAGATGCAGAAAAATATAGAGTTTAGCAAAACAAACATTAAACTCACGGCCAGTCCGAACCCGCTTGCACGTTAATCGTCAATCATGGCTCGCTTCAACTATCAATCCAATTAAACGAATTGATGTCAGCTTTAATTCTAACCGTAAATTTTGAACACAATTCTAGCGATTTCTCTCGGTTTTTTGGTATAGAATTGATCACTTTTGCCAAATTCCGCTGAAAAACACCAAGTTGCTTTTTAAAAATGCTGCTGACCATATTAGTAATATTTCGTTGTGTAATTCTCGTAAAACAACTGGCTTCAGGGCGATAGAGGTCGTCTATTGGCTCGAAAAAGCTTGATTCCCGCCACAACAGCAATAAAACTGTAATTTCTTCTAAAAAATACTGCAATAGAATCAACAATTGGAGTTAACCTTAGATTTAGACTAACCACTGAGCAACGATACTGTAAGTAAATCCAATGGGTAGAATCTTCATTTCCGCAGGTCACGGTGGCATGGAAGGGGGTCTGATTGATCCCGGTGCCGTCGCAGGTAATACAACAGAAGCGCAACAGATGATTCTGCTTCGAGACCAACTTATACCGGAGGTTCGGCGGTTGGGCCTAGAGATTTTGGCAGTGCCGGATGATCTGAGTGCATTGGATTCGATTCGTTGGATAAATTCACGGGCGCGATCTGGTGATGTTGCTCTTGAAATTCAGACGGATGCATTCACAGACCCCAGTGTGCGTGGGGCGACGGCGTATTATATTGCGAATAATAGTGAGCGACAAAAGCATGCGGAGTTACTTTTGCGGTCTCTCTTGCGTCGTGTACCGGATCTGACTAGTCGTGGTGCGAAGGCTGATACTTTCACTGGTTTGGGCCGGTTAGCGTTTTGTCGGGAAGTGGCGATTCCATCGTTATTGCTTGATGTCGGTTTTCTGACTAGTCCGGGCGATCGCAGCCTATTAGTGAACCGTCGTAAAGACTTTGCCCTTGGCATCGCAGAAGGATTATCCGCATGGCTACAGACCATCAACGGTTTAGTCCCGACTATTGATGACTCCATTTATCCTGCGATCAATATCATCATTAATAAACAATCTTATGCAGAGCAAGGCATTTTAATTAATGGGAACTCTTATCTACCGATCGATTTGGTTGATCGGCTGGGCGTCAATCTGACTCAAAATCAATCCCTGCGCCTCGTGCAATACCGTGGCGTTGTCTACGTTAAAGCGATTGAACTCAGAAATTACAACGTGATTGTCAGTTGGGAGAATGAGACCCGCACACTGATTTTATCGTCAATTTTATCTGTGTGTCCCGGTCAGCTCGACCGCATTATGGGTACAGGCAACACATCCGAAGTACAGATGATTATGTTCCTTAAGTCGAATAATGAAGCAGCTTTACAAAAATTTCCTGACTTGCCAAAGCTATACCGTGAAGAGGCAGCCGTTGAAGGTGTGAGTGCCGACATTGCTTTTTGCCAGATGTGTTTGGACACGTCCTTTTTGCAATTTGTTGGCGAGGTGGATGCAAGCCAAAATAATTTTGCCAATCTTGGTGCTGTGGGTGGCGGCACGACTGGGGCCATTTTTCCTAGTGCAAGAGTCGGTGTGCGCGCGCATATCCAGCACCTTAAGGCCTATGCGAGTCTAGAACCTTTAGTACAAAGTGTTGTCGATCCTCGTTTCCGTTTTGTGACGCGCGGGATTGCGCCGCTTGTCCAGCAGTTATCTGGGCGGATGTCTGCGGATCTACGGTATGGCGATCGCCTCTTAGCGATGGTGCGCCGCCTTTACGAATCTGCTAATTTGCTCTAGATAAAATAATTTAGAAGAAATACGATGGCATGATTGCGTATTATGTTGCGCTGCGATTATGCCATTTTCTATGTTGATTGCACAGCAAAGTTCCGTGATAGCGTGCAAATTCTCGTAAAAGCACCAATCGCTTCCCAGAGCGATATCACTGCAGCTCTAACCACCAGCTTTGCACCGTTGACGAACGAAATACAGAATGAAAGCTAACTTACTACGAACTCAAATTTAATAACTAAAATCCGTTTCCGTTTGAGTCTGGGTCTGAGGATAAGAAAGCTCGAAATTAGAAGGATCACGCAAAAAGCGAAACACCTCATCTTCTAAGCGGTGAATTTTGTAAGATTCCAACGCGCTTGAATGATGCAAGCAAGCAATGTAGCCGTCCATATAGTTACGAATGTCTTCGTAGCGGCCACCACGACGCCATAGTTCTACCATAGCGTCCGTTAAACGTTGATAATATCGGATGGTCGAATTGTCTTGGAGCATGAGGTCGATAATTTGGCTAAAAAATACGCATAAAGTTGTCTTTTCAGGCGTAACCTTAGTCACACCTTATTTGTCTTCTTTAGCTCTATTTTACCAATTTTTGTAGATTCAGGGCGACTTCGGCCAAATGATTCAATCAGGCTCATCCCTTTTATCGCAGTGTGAAGTTCTAAAATCTACCAACAAAAGCTTCTTTAAACCGCAACTATTCCAAGTCTTAAAGGTTGAATTGCTGAGGTCACGACAATTGGCTGATTACGCTGCCAGCAAAATACTATCTCAGTATGTTTTATATACAGGTTTCTCTCTCTTTAGGAGGAGACGAAAACCGAAAATCTAATGATCAAGAATGATGCTCTTTCTGGAAAATCTAACTATTTTGCACATTTCAAATAGGCGTTTTATGTTGATTCTAAAAAGCTCACATTTGAACTGACTAAAGTTTTAGCGTTATTTCCTACAACCTCTAAAGCAAAAGACTTCTCTAGCATCACTAATTCGTCTTCTTCTGAGTGAGCATCGTC
>JBARRZ010000158.1:0-9395 GCA_049644465.1 Limnothrix sp. | reverse complement strand
GGGCAAACCATCTAAAGAGGTTGCAAGGTAAGACAGATTATCATTTTCAAATTCGGTAATCGTAATCCGAATTCGGCGAGCATCTAAGAAAGTCGTTGGGGGGGGCTGAATGACGAGAATGTAAGCACTGCCGGGGGTCACTTGGCCAGTTGTCAGCAGAAAGTTAAACTGCCCTCGCTTGTCAGGATCCAAGCGATCCGTTAAACCAAGTGAAAAGGGATTTACATTATCAGCATTTACATTGCGATCGCCAAGAGCGATAACATCAGCGGAGCTAGGATCCGGTAGCGGTACTAAAGGCCCCAAATCCGAACCGGTTGCACCAGTCGCTTCGTACAGAGCCACCGTAAAGCCTTCATAACTATCAAAGGCATTGCCATCGCAGCCGATAATTCGTCCGAGCGGATCAACTAATTTACTGGAATTTATTTCAATTAAATTACTAGTCGTACTGATGGGCGCTGTTGGGTTATTCGGATCGATGTAAGTTGCCTCAGCTCGGTTAAGTAGCTGAATAGTCTCGTTTGTAGTGTTCTGGGCGATCGCCGCCATGGGCTGACATAGGCTGAGCATCACCCCAAAAGAAGCGATTGCACGGGGCGATCGCCGCCAAAGATGATGATTTTTGAGAAAGAATGAAAACATTGCTGGCTAAATTTTGGGGTGAAAGTCAAAGCAGGGTAGTAGATGGCGACCAATCAAATTTCAAAAAAATGCAAGCGGATAGCTTATTGCACTCGGACTTGATATTGACCCGCAACACTAGATTTCGCAGGGACAGCACTCTGAAAAGTCCAGCGTACGTGAGTGTAACGATCAGCCGGAGCAGGTTTTGTTTGCACCGTACCGTCGGGCAACGTCACCTTGATCGTAGGATTAGCACTATATGTTTGGCCTTTATCGATGCTGTAGGTAATACTCGCGCCACCCACAGAAGCCGCAGAACCCATCACAAAAACAGTGTTTACTGGCAGGTCATCAGTGAGTACCAAACCAGAAATGGGTTGCTCTGTACGATTATTACCGCTCACGGTATAGCGCAAAATATTACCTGGTTTTACGGTTGGTGCTGCCCGCAGAAATCCACCTTCCAGCGATCGCCAAGCCACCTGTTCCTGACCACGCCAGTTTTTCTCCAGCACACGCAGATGACCAGCTAGATTTAGCTCTAGATTTTGTTGCTGACTTTGAGCAATAGCCGGCATCACACCCAATGGCCGGATCTCCACAGGAGCAAGATTCAGTGCAGTGGCAAAACCTGCACTTAACAAAAAAATAGATTTTAGTTTCATCATTTTTAATACCAATCTCCAAATATATGAGGCATTCAAAAGTGTTTTTTGCTGAATTTTAGAAGTATTAAGTTAGCTGGCTCACAGCAGCAAATACAATGAAATAGATGCTGCCATTTTGAGCCGAACACATCACCCAACCCATAAGTGAGTCAAGCTGAAGTGGAGAAAGCTAACCCAAGCTACCCATTAAAACCTGTCATTAGTTACCGCTGACGCGTCGTTGGAAAGTAAACGTTCCAGTATTACCCGGCGAAACCGTACCTACCGTATTGGTGTACTGACTGACATCTGCAGCAGCAGTTGTTCCAGTCCGGTCAGTACCGAGAACCACAGGATTTCCATTGAAGTATTGAATACTGCCTTGGGTAGCGGCAGTACCACTCACCACGTTTTGGGTGTCAATAACACCGTCACCATCTTGGTCTAAAGCCCAGTCATTTGTGGCTGTCAAAGTATTAGTCCCAAGACCATTCTCGATAATCACCACATTTGTTGCAGGCAGGGTCACATTAGATTGACCACCCGCCGGAGCCGGCGTAGAGATGTTGGTGTATGTAATGCGATATTGAATCACATCACCCGGTGATGCCGCAGGAGGAGTTTCAGAGAATCCGGTTGGGGCTCCACCCACAGGGAGGATCTGCGCTTCTTTCAAAAGATCCAAGAATCCAGTGTACAAACGATCAATTTTAATATTGTTTGTAGTTTCAGTTGCTGGGTCAAACGCGTCGTTACCATCGTTGTTAACATAGGCCACAATAGGGACGCTAAAGGCTGCGAGTGCAGGTGTTACACTACCACCGGGAAGATCAATAGTGACTTGGTAATCGATTTCTACACCAACACCAATACTTGCAATTTCAATGCGAGGTCCAGTCGTTAAAGTGATAGTGTCATTAGCGACAGCCGCACCTCGATTGTAGGTATAGACCGCACTGTTACCACCTTGGGTAATTGTGATGGTCGTCCCATCAGGAATTCTCTCTTCGACATAGTCACAAGTGCCGCAAACAACCGCCGCGTTTGCTGGTGAAATCGGACGCAACACAACATTACTGATCGCGACACTAGCCGTATTTCTAACACTGTTATCAAATACAACAGCTGCAGGATCAACAATCGGAACACCTCTGGTGACAGGTTCTATGATCGACTCGTTGATAAAGTCATCGTTATTGTTCACTGGACCAACAGCATCGGCATCATCCAAAGGTCCATTCACTAGCGAACTAGATGTTGGAGTTGGAGGAGTACCAAGGTTTACAGGGTTTGGTTCACCATTTGGCCCTGTACCTGTGTTGTTGTTTGTGGCATCTTGATCGCCAACAACAGGTGTACCGGGATCACCCAAGTCGTTATTCGGGTCAAAGTCTCCATAAGGATCGTCTGCGGGATTACCGTTACTATCGTCGGGTGGCGTACCGTCATCATCACTATTGTTCGGTCTTTGGTCACCAGATTCATCGTAAACAACGTTGTTGTTAGGATCGCCTTCTGTTTCACCAAAAGTTTGAGCAAGGTTAAAGATATTTGCGGGTGTATCCCCTGTAGCACCAGTTGCTGTGACGAAGAGTTCAAAGCCTCCTACAGTAGTATTATTCGGCAGAGAAGGGGAAGCCGTAGCCAAGTTATTGTCTGGGTCGTAGATAAAACCAACTCTTGTAATTGTGCCACCCGGAACGGTCGTCACCCAAGCTGCGTTAACAGCAGAAGTTGTTAACGCCGTTTCTGTGAAAATAGTTCGCCAACCAGCAGGGGCGACGGCGCTCTGGAAAGTTGTATTTGCCGGAATGGCATCCGAAACCAAGATTAGTGTCCGCGCTGAACCATCAACGTTGGTTAGAGTAGTACCTTCTAACGGTGCTGGGGTGAAATTTCCAAAGTTCGCAGGGGTATTGTTCTCAACCCGCAAAGTCAAGCCATATCGAATGACATCATCTGTAAATGGATTTGTCCCAGCCGTCGTTGTCCCTTGGTTGGCAACAGAAATTGCTGTTTTTAGAATGGTTGCCAATGCCAGTGGGCTAGGGGCTACGGTGTCAATAGTTAGTGGAGCAGCAGTATCAGCGGCTTCACGTTGACCGTTGACAGGTGTACCACCGCTTGTACGAACATCACCGGGTTCACCACCGGCGTCACCGCCAGTGCCTATGTCTGGTTGGTTCTGGCTGTCGGCATTGGTTGAATCATTTGTGCCAGTATTACCGAGCTGGGCTGTTACTAGTTGTCCTGTAGTACCTGAGACCGTACCTCTAATGGTTACAGTGATGGAGCCGTCTTCGGGAATATTCGGAATCACCTGACCCGAATCGCCGGGATTGAGTGTGAATTCAGGCGTACCATCATTGTTGGTATCAATCAGAATCTGAACATTATTTAGGTTCTGAGTGGTGACATTATCTGGACTAGGAACAAAGATGCCTGTAGTTGCATTTCCTGTGTTGGTGATAATGAAAGGAAAATCTACGCTGTCGCCAGAAACAACACTACCGAGGTTTGTATCGATGGGGGTTTGGGCGACGTTGGTAATACCTGCAACCTCAGCAACGGTTACAGTCACTTCGTTAGATGTTGTGGTTAAGTTATTGCCAGCTGGATCGTCGTAAGTCGCAGTGGCTGTGTTGCGAATGGTCTCTCCGGCGTCGGTTCCGAGGGCGAAGACGTGGGGAAGTAACTGAAACTGCCCTGCCACTAGAAGGCCAGAAGTGACTAGGGTCGAAATGATTTTTTTATTAGTTTGGGGCGATCGCCGTTTTGATGGATTAGACAAAGTAATGTTCCTCACTTTTGCGCTGAAATTTTAATGGTTGAAAAAACTAATTAATCGATAAATAATGTCGTTGAAAAAAGATAAGCCTTTACGGGCAAAGTATCACAAGACAAATCCAACTGATTCTTACCTCTAAAAATTGTTATGTCAATAGGATTCACTACTTTTGCTAAACTGCGCTCATATGTATACGTATATTTACGAGAATTGGATGCGCACGTAAGATTTTGGCAGTATTTCAAGAAATTCGATAGAGAAAACATTGGGTATCCTCTCTCGAAAAAGACTCGAACAACTAAGTGAAGGTTCACAACAGAACTGTGCCGAGAGTTGTTTTTAGACTAGTTGGAGCCAAGCAGATTCATCGCTCAATAAAAGTCGATTTAGACTTGTTACCAAAAACAATTATGTCAATATGCCGCACTCTTTTTCTTGCTTGAGCTTGACATTAAGTATGGCAGCTTCACAACAGCAAGAAATCGGTACATATGCTGAACCACAGAGATTCCAGACATGCTAAGTAAAGATTTTGTGAAGTGCTTAATTGTGGTTGTCTATTGATAATAAATATAAGGCGTGGAACTTTTTTGTTCTGATTTCAGTCTACTCTTCGCACAAGAAGCAGGCTTTCATATTGGACTTTAAAAAGCTTGATTCATTTTCAAGAAGGAGTGGCTCAGAAAGTTATCAACTTATGATCTTTGTTCTTTGCTGTGCCTTCGCAATATTTTTGAATTTACTGTATTAAGATTCAAAAAGTACTCGCAAACTAAATTGTTTCAAGGTATTAAGTTGTTTTAGATATAGATGTATTAAGATTTTTCAAAAGTTGCAAGGGAAAATGTCATACAAAATTATATTTAAGGTTAGACAGCAAAAAGCTTTTATGTTTTTAACTCACGGAGCTTAGTTTTTTGGCGAGCCATATCCACCGCCACCGGGTGTTTTAATTTGCAGGCGATCGCCCTTCTGCATTGCCACTTCCACAGTAGATTCTAAGATCGTTGTTTCACCATTCACTCGGATTAATTTGTTTTCGCCCACCAGACCTGTCTCTCCGCCAGCGAGGCCAAAAGGCTCGATGCGACGGCGACTGGACAAGATAGCTGCGGTCATCGGTTCGAGGAATTTCAGACAACGGTTGACCCCATTTCCCCCAGAAAATTCACCTTTGCCACCGCTATTAGCTCGAATCGAAAAGTCTTCGAGCAACACCGGAAAACGCCACTCTAAAACTTCTGGATCGGTGAGTCGAGAATTGGTCATGTGGGTTTGCACCGCATCGGCTCCGTTAAAAGTTTTGCCTGCGCCAGAGCCGCCACAAATCGTTTCGTAATATTGATATTTTTCGTTGCCAAAGGTGAGATTATTCATCGTGCCCTGAGATGCGGCGATCGCCCCCAGAGCGCCATAGAGACAATCGGTGATATTCTGGGAAATTTCCACATTACCCGCCACCACTGCCGCTGGATATTTCGGATTCAGTAAACAGCCTTCTGGCACGATAACTTCGATGGGTTTTAGGCAACCATAATTGAGTGGAATATTATCTTCGACGAGGGTTCTAAAAACATATAAAACTGCCGCTTGGGTGACAGCTTGAGGGGCATTAAAATTCGTTTTTGATTGGGGCGATGTGCCAGTAAAATCAACAACAATACTTTGCTCTGTTTGATTCACCGAGATTTTGACGACAATAAAACTGCCACTATCTAGCTCTAGTTTAAACTCTCCATCAGTCAAGTTTTTGATGATATTTCTCACCGCAGCTTCTGCATTATTTTGGACATGGTGCATATAAGTTTGCACAATATCCAGACTATAATTTTTGACCATGCAATGAAGCTCTTCTACACCTTTTTGGTTAGCAGCAATTTGCGCTTGGAGATCGGCAATATTTTGGGTCAGGTTACGGACAGGATATTTCGCTTCAGTGAAAAGTTTGGTGACAGATTCCTCTTGAAAAATGCCATTTTTTACCAATAAAAAGTTATCAATTAAAATCCCTTCTTCGTCGATATTAGAGCTTTGGGGAGGCATGGATCCGGGAGTAATTCCGCCAAGATCTGCATGGTGTCCACGGGAAGCGACATAAAAGAGGGGCTTTGAATTTTTGATCCCTCCGGCTTTGCCACCTCCCTTTGAAAGGGAGGCAATATGTTTCGAGGTATTAAAAACTGGAGTGATTACGGTGACATCAGGTAAATGAGTGCCGCCATTATAGGGATTATTCAGCATATAAACATCGCCGGGTTGGAGCTGTTTTCCCTTCGCTTCGATGAGGCTGTAAATGCTTTCACTCATGGATCCTAAGTGGACTGGGATGTGGGGCGCATTGGCGACTAGATGACCATCGGCATCGAAAATGGCGCAGGAAAAATCGAGGCGTTCTTTAATATTTACGGAGTAGCTGGTGTTCTGTAATGTGACGCCCATCTGCTCGGCGATCGCCCGAAAAAGATTATTAAAAATTTCCAGCATCACGGGATTGGGCTGATCGGTTGGGATTGCAATTTTGGGTGTTGTTTGGATTTCTGAAACTTTTTCAAGAATGAGATGATTGTGCTCGGTGATTCTGCCTTGCCAACCCATTTCAATGACGTTTGTGCCTGTTTTTTCGATGATTAATGCGGGGCTAGAAATAAGATCGCCGGGCATTAAATCGGCACGTTGATAAACAGGTGTATCCTGCCATTTTTCCGCACAAAACATCTGGGCGATCGCCACCGATTTGAGCTTTTCAGATTCCCGCGAAGGATAAATTTTCTCGCCAGAATTTTGAGTGTTACAAATGAGTTCGAGGGTGATTAATTCAACAATTAAAGGCTTCTCCGACAAAACAAATCCATAACGCTGTTGATGTAAAGTTTCAAATTGCTCACGCATCGAAGCGAGATCATCAAAATCCACAATTAAACTAGAATCTGTGCCTTGATATTTGATATGAACTTTGGGCAATAATTCGGTTGAGAGATTGTCGGCTTCACTTTGCTGTGTTAATTCGACTTGGGCTAAGCCTTCTAAGCTTTCAAACTCATTTTTTAACTGCAAAAAAAGCTCGTCGTTTAACAAAGACTCAACAGATTTTTCTTTGAGAATTCTAATCTCAGCTAAACCGATGCCGTAGGCAGACAAAACCCCGGCAAATGGGTGAATCATGATGCGTTTCATGCCCAAAATATCGGCGATCGCACAGGCATGTTGCCCCCCCGCACCACCGAAACAACACAGGGTGTAATCGCTGACATCGTAGCCCCGCTGCAACGAAATTTGTTTGATGGCATTGCTCATATTGTCCACGGCGATCGCCAGAAAACCAGCGGCAATTTGTTCGGGAGTTTGATCAATGTCTGCGACTAATTGTTGGAATTTTTCGGTGACAATGTCTGCGTTTAATTTTTCGTTGCCGCCATGCCCAAAAACCTGCGGGAAAAACTCTGGCTGAATTTTGCCGAGCATCACATTGCAGTCTGTGACCGTGAGTTCGCCGCCTTTGCCGTAACAAGCTGGCCCCGGATTTGCCCCGGCGGATTCTGGCCCCACCCGAAATCTTGCCCCGTCAAAACGCACGAGGGAGCCGCCTCCAGCCGCCACGGTTTGGATGGCCATCATCGGGGTTCGCAGTCGCACGCCGGCAATTTCGGTTTCAAAGCTGCGCTCATATTCGCCGTCATAGTGGGCTACATCGGTGGAAGTGCCGCCCATGTCGAAGGTGATAATTTTGGAAAATCCGGCGATCGCCGAGGTTTTGACTGCGCCGACGATTCCTCCTGCTGGCCCCGACAAAATGCTGTCTTTGCCCTGAAATTTGCTTGCGTCAACTAAGCCACCATTCGACTGCATAAACATCAAATTGATTTGCTCTTCTCTTGCCTTGCCAAGGGGAATTTTCTCAAATTCTCCCCCCTTTTCTAAGGGGGGCTGGGGGGGATCTTTTTGGTCGTCGCCACCCACGGAAGATCCCCCTAAAACCCCCTTTGTAAGGGGGACTTCCATATCAAGAGCAAGAGAAGTTTTCGTTAAATAATCGCTTACTTGATCGACATAGCGGCGCAAAATCGGTGACAGATAGGCATCCACCATCGTCGTGTCACCCCGGCTAATCAGCTTCATCAGCGGACTCACTTCATGGGAAAGGGATATCTGCGTAAAACCAATCTCACGGGCGATCGCCGCAATTTTTTGTTCATGGTCAGGATAACGGTAGCCATGCATCAGCACCACGCCACAGCTACGAATCTCCGAATCAAACGCTCTTTGTAAATCTTTTTGGGTCTGGACTAAATCTAATGGTTGCAAAATTTCGCCGTGGGCATCAACCCGTTCATCGACTTCAATTACCTGCTCATACAGCATTTCTGGGAGCTTAATTTCTAGCGCAAAAATGTCGGGGCGATGTTGATAGCCAATGCGCAGCGCATCCCGGAAACCTTTTGTAATCACTAAAACGAGGCGATCGCCTTTCCGTTCCAGCAGCGCATTTGTTGCCACCGTTGTGCCCATTTTAATCACATCAATTTGGTCAGTGGGAATCGGTTCAGCCGCCGCCAAACCCAACACATCACGAATCCCTTGCACTGGCGCGTCGGGATATTGCTCTGGATTTTCTGACAACAATTTATGGGTAATAATCTCGCCATCGGGACGTTTCGCCACAATATCGGTGAATGTGCCGCCGCGATCAATCCAAAATTGCCACCGAGAAGAAGACGTTGCGCCCATAATTTTTTGCGATTTGTTTGCGAATAAAAATTGTGCTGAAAGTTCGGAGTTTCTATTAAAGCCTAACGTTTCGGCAAGGTGGTTTAATACTGACAATCCATCACCCCGCGAAATTCCCATGGCACAGGCAAAAACAGACGATTGCAAACATTGCGAAGGCTTAGGCTATGTCTCAATTCGGGATTGTGTCGGCTCGATCCAATACGAATCCACCTGCCAAATGTGTGGTGGCTCAGGCAAAAATGAGGCTGCCGACAGCGACTAAAACACCATAGATAAAAGAAAGATTGCGCCAATATTCTCCAAAAATCAATAAAATGGGCTTACTTTCTTGCTGTTGGAATCCGAGATGTTTTTTCCTTTTATTGTTGCCCAAGCCCCTGCGGAACCTGTCGAAATTGTTCGTCCTCAAGAGGTGCGGCCACTCCCCGGACAGCTTGATTCTGTGCCAGTTTTTAATAGCAATAGCCCCGAAAAAGTATTGAGTGAAGGGATTTTGCTCTCAACTTTTCCGACGGCAGGAAAGGTTAATCCAGAAGCCCATCTCGATTTTCAGTTTGATGGTCGCTTTGATTTATTTGCCCATCACATCGCCCATGCCCTTGACC
>JBARRZ010000157.1:0-9530 GCA_049644465.1 Limnothrix sp. | reverse complement strand
CAATACACCCAAGTCATCTCAGGAAAAGTCTGCAAATACTGTGCCAGTAAGCGAGTTTGTGCCTGCGTATCCCCTGCAAAATTAAGCTGAAAATCGCCACGCTCAACAGCACTCGCGGTCAATTCATTAATGCGATGAGGCAAATCTAAATAAGTTTGTAATTTTTGTTCGACGCGTCCAGCCAGTTCATTGTGGAGTTGCCCGACGACGTCACGAATTGATTTTTGACCCGTACGATACGATAAAAAACCAACAATGCCTACCACTGCACAAGTTTGCAGGAGAAATGGCAGAGTCATCGTCACTCTCAAAGGAATCTTATTTAAATTACGGGCGATCGCCACCTTTGTTCGATCTAGCGAGTCAAACAACGTCATGTAATGCAGAGTAGATAGGGAGCATCCTGAAAAAAGACGATCACATTCCTTAAAAAAACAGGGAAAGCAAAGTCATCACCCTATTCTATAGCATTCTTTAGAATAGAAAAGTTAGATGTATTTGAACTTCAATACTTTTCTTACAATTTAATTCTATAAAGTAATTAATCTCATGCACTCTATATGCACTAAAATTAACAAAAATGGAGTTTTAAATAATTATTTTAGGCGATATTTATATCAGAATCAGCAAATTAGTGAAATAGCTTATTTGAGATTTCAACTAATTCTGGCTCGAGGAAATACCAATATACTGTTCACCAAAAATACAAATTTTTTCTTCTTCTTTTAACTGACCAATTAAGCGACTAACTGTAACTCTCGTCGTGCCTAAAACTGAAGCTAAATGATCATGGGTTAACATAAACGGAATTTTACGGCCGTTGGGATGTGGTTCACCATATAATTTCACTAAAAACTCGATATACAAAAATAGCTGATCAACTGTCCGTTTCTGTCCCAAAATACTGCGCAAAATGAGTTGTCTTTGATGTTGAAATTGTAGGCTTTCTAAGACAGCAAGCTTCATCTCTGGCCAATGTTCTAAGTCTGACCAATATGCCCAAAAAACCTCTGTGCGATCTGTTTGGGCGATCGCCTCAAAAGAAATATATTCTGTACTAAATACATCGATAGGTTGATCCGCACCGACAAAAGAAATGACGGTGTTGACTAATTCGTGATTAGTGTCATTTTGGCTGGATTGAATCGAGCTTTCTAGACGAACAAAACCACTATTTACAAAATATAAAAGCCCAGAACGCACAGGGATTTTGTCTTCCCGGAAGAATATCCGCGTCCGGTAGTGTTCGGCTGCCCACTGACGTAATTCTTCTGTGATTAAAGCAGAATATCTTTGTTTATCGTCGGAAACGAAAGGGTATGTCATGGTGCTATTGTACAAAAATCGGGTGGCACTTTAGGTCGAGATGAATCCTAAAACGGCCTCTATCGTCAATTTTCCTTGTAAATTTGTGGGTTGAACAAGTCGCTCTTTGTTAAAAATTAACCTGTTATATCCTAATGGTATTGGGGCGGTTTTAACAATTTTTTTTATATGCTTGTTTGTACTGAAATTCAAGGTCTTCAGCTCCAGTCCGGATTGAAACAGGCGATCGCCTCTCTTTTCTCTGATTTCTCGCCAGCAGATATTCCGCTCAGTCTATGTTTTCAGCGGTCGGGTCTGGGCTATCGATCGGCGATCGCCAAAAAGCTCGCAGCAACACAAGCACAATCGCCCAAAGTTTTAGCAGAACAATATTTAGAACAACTCGCTCAGTTAAATAACGAGAAAAAAACAGCGCCCATTTGGACTTATCACGCGACTGCAACCGAACAAGGCTGGTTAGAATTTTTTCTCAACCCTCAAAGCCTGACCCATTGGCTCGAATGTTGCCACCATGAATTTCGTTACACGTTCTTCGGTCGCGCGACTAATTCCAGCAAAATTTTTGACAGTTCTCTAACGTCGAATATTGATCCGTTTCGTTTTCAATATCTGCAAGTGCGCTGCGCACAATTATCTCGACAGGCTAATAAATTATCGCCGAACACAATTGGTCAATGGCACTTTGATGACTCGGAGCAATCGCCTATTGAACAAGCACTATTAGATTCTTTAGTCGCGTTGACGTTTGCTTTAGAGCAGGGCGATTTTTCCGAGCGACTCCTATTAAAGCTCGATCAAGCCTTCTGGGACTGGCATCGTTATTGTCCATTTTTAGGATTACGACATCGCCAGCCAGCCTTGTTTGAACATTATCGCTGTTGGTTAGGTTTAATTCACACTGTTTTTGTCGCTTGTTTAGAGCATGTTTACAGGGTTGAGGCGATCGCCGCCTTGTAATATCGGCATTGGGCGTTAAGCTTCGCAAACAATACTTTCCCAGCTCAAAGCGCCAATTTCTTTGCTAAAAAATAATAAAAAAGTGGCAATTTAATGCGAGATGCCCTAAACTTGCAGATGTGTGAGGAGCGAACCAGAAAGAAGACCGAGACGAAACACGGAAAGTCGCCGGTCTTTTTTCTGTGCCAATTTTTGCCAAAAGTGCGGAAAACAAGGCTTTCTCTTTACAGCAGCTCCACACGGCCATCGTCTTTTAGATACAGAGAATAATTACCAAAACCGTTGCCCCAGACGAGTTCTACCCGTAGGCGATCGCTCATCAGTTTTTTGATTTTAGCTTGGACACTCAATCCTTGAATATCCCAGAAAAGTAGCGACACATTATCGGTAGTGCTGCCCTCTAAAGTGACTGTTTGGCCGGGGCTAAGGGCGATTGGCTCAGTGGCGTTGGGCTGTTCTAGATTAATAATGTTGCCTGTCCGGTTGACGACTTCGAATTTGATCCATTTGCCGGGGACAACTTGGATTGGGCCGGCGCCACAACTTGTTTGCGCAACGCAGCTTTGGGCGATCGCCGCCTGTTGTCCAGCAGTCGTTGTCAAGCCCAAAATTAGGCCGCTACCGACTGTTCCGAGAAACCATTTTGTGAATGCAGACATTGTTCAACGTTCTCCTTTTTGTGAATGAGGGCAATTAATTAAACGAGCAATTGATAGTTGTGAATTATTGACGAATTATCTGTGAAAGTGGCTCGCGCTTTTAGTTTAAGGCCACCTCTAGCCATCCTTCGACCAAGCTCGGATCACAGGTGATCGCTGTAATAGTGCCCCGTTGTGCCGGAGACTCATCCTGTATCGGCTGCAAACTACAGGTCTTTTCGACAAAATAATCATCGTCTTGGCGTGCCTGTGGCCCAGTCCACTCATACCGCACAATCAGATCGTAACCTCGATCGGCTGGGATGGCGATCGCCGGCTGCAATTCCCAGTAACTATCCTCTTTAAGTGGTGTAATTTGTCGATTTACCCCTGTCAATAGTTGCTCTGGTATGACCGTCGGATCCCGCACTATTTCCGCATCCACTTCCGCCCAAGGCTTATCCTCATAATGCTCCACCAATTTCCCATCTAGCAGCTCCAAAATAAATACTCCCCTTGGCGACTGGAGACTACGATTTGGCGTGCGCACAATAAACAAACTTTCACTTAGATCATCATTATAAAAAGACGGATATTCCTCAATAAAATTGGACAGCACAATAAAAAACTGAATCCAAAAGCTAAACAATAACTGACTGCCCACCACCAATAAAATTTTGATCCGATCAGCAGTATTCGGAATGCGGGGGCGCAGACAATCATCCCAAAAATAAGGCAGCGTATACACAATCGCCGAGATAATCGGCCAAACCGCCACAGCCCAACCCCAGCTCTCGATCGAAAAGCTCCCGAAGAAAAAGATACAGAGCGCAGCCCCCGTAATCCATGGCGAAAAAGTAGGATATTCTTCCGTAGACCACCAACTGATCCCCGCAATCAAAAAAATCCAGCCACAATAAGCAATCAGTGTTGCTACAAGACTGTCAGTCTTACCAAATGTCTCCGCTAAAATTGACATCACGCAAGAAATGGCGCTTAGTAAAAAAGCTGTTTGCCACGAATACCAACGGTCTGGCTTAAGTTTTTCGTACCACTTTTTTAGAAATTCCATGGAAAGTAAGGACGAGTCATTAACACAGCATAAGCATCAAAAAAATCAAATTACATTCAATTTCGTGACCGTTCTAAAGCCTTCGGGTCGAGAGCATCCCGCAAGCCGTCACCCAACAAATTAAAAGCCAACACTGTCACAATAATCAAAATGGCTGGCGACCAGACGAGCCATGGCTGCAAGACTAAAATCGAGGCATTAGTACTGAGTGATAGTAGATTACCCCAACTCGGATCGGGCTGCTGAATACCGAGACCAATCAGGCTTAAAACCGATTCGGCAATAATAAAACCGGGTACAGCGAGTGTTGCGGAAATAATAGCGTAGCTAGAGGTCTGGGGCAGAATATGGCGTGTAATGATGTACAGCGATCGCCCGCCAGTTGCTTGAGCAGCTTGGACAAACTCTTGATTTTTTAACGACAAAACCTGACCGCGAATCACCCGGGCAAGGCCAGACCAACTAATAAAAGAAGTGATGAGTACGATCAACAAAAAACGCTGGGCACTCGTCAAGCCAGCAGGCAACACTGCCGCGAGCGAAACCAGTAAATAAATACCGGGAATGGTCATCAACACTTCAACGAAACGCATCAACACCGCATCAACCCAACCGCCAAAATAACCAGAAATTCCGCCAATAATCATGCCGAGCGGGAAGGAAATGGTGATGCCGATAAGTCCGATAAACAGGCTAATCCGACCGCCGTGGAGCAGACGGCTAAATTGGTCGCGTCCTTGTTCGTCTGTGCCCAAAAGGTTGAATTTTGCATCGCCGACAACACCGAAAAGATGGCGATCGCCGGGAATGCCCGCAAATAACGTTTTTTCTTCAAAGCTCGGTGGGATGGGAAGCTTCACCGTAAACATCCGATAAGGATCACCCTTGACAAATAAGCGTAGTGGCTGCGGATCATCACTATCAACCAAGAGGAAGCGATCGCCCGTTTCAAGATCAGTGGGGCCTTGGCTCGTCGGATAAACAGTGGGTGATCCGTTTCGCCAGTGGATCTCGGTCGGTGGCATCAGCGAACCGTCAGCCTGCGAAGTGTAGGGATCGTAGGGGGCAAAAAAATCAGCGCCAATCACCGCCACATAAAAAGTGATGAGGATGACTGCACCAACGCGAGCCAGAGGATTATTTTTTAATTTGCGCCACCAATCCATATTTTTCCGCCAGCATCGCCAGAATAATTGTGCCTCATCATTCTAATGCCATGAGATAGTCTATTGCGGCATCGAGGGGGGAATTATAGCCATCAGCAAATTCTGAAAACCACAGTCCTTCATTCGAAATGGGATCGAGGTTCTTTAACCATGTTTCAGCTTTTGTTTGCCAATATTTTTCCCGTTGTTGCTTTTGTTTCTCGACGGCGGCGATCGCCTGAACATCGTGGGGTTTCAGTTTTGGCTGCTGTTTTTTTGTCTCAATGAGCTGATTGATCGTTTGATAGATTTGTTGATTTTGTTGCGTTGCTGCCAATTTTTTTTCAACGCTATCTTTTTCCAAAACACTCAACATCGCCGCAATTGAATCATTGACCGCGCCGGAATCGACTGTCGGTTTTTGCTGCAATTGCTGTTGTAAAGCTGCCAAATTATCATCAACAGCTATATTTTTCTTCGGTGGTGTAACGCCCGGATTGGGTGATAAAGCCTGCTGTTGTAGTGCTGCCAAATTATCGTCAACAGCTATATTTTTTTTCGGTGGTGTAACACTCGAATCGGGCGATAAAGCCTGCTGTTGTAAGGCTGCTAAATTATCATCAACGGCTGTCTGTTTTGCCTGTGATGCCGCATTCGGACTGCGTTGTTGGAGTGCCGCCAAATGATCATCGAGGCTTACATTATTCGCTGGTGGTGTAATGGTTTCTGGTAGAGGCGGGTCACTTGGCTGCGAACTTTGCGATTGTTGCTGCAATTCGGTCAACTGCTCGTCTAGTGCCGTCGTTTTTTCTGGTGGCGGCGTGTTGGTCATGTGCTGATTTTCTAATTCTTGGAGCAGATCATCGAGGGATGACATATTTTTTAAGCGCAAATTTGGGGAGCAAGCTTTATTGTCCCATTATAAAAAACGTGATTACGCTGTTTGTAAAGATTATTGGTCGAGTTTCGAGAGTAATGGCTGACGTCATTTTTCATAATATTTTTTTACGATGTGTGTGAAGAGTTTCAGTTCACAGGGGATTTCGCTGCTGTGGGCAGTAATCAGTAATAGGGACATTATTCGCTGTTTTAAGTCAGCAATATTTTAGGAACACGTTATGAATTTTCGGCCATTTGGTAAATATAGTTGGGCTGTGCTCTGGCTGGGGTTGGCGATCGCCGCCGCTGTTCCTTCAACAACACAGGCTCAATCATTGACTTCTGATGAAAAAGTTTTGAGCATGGAACGGAGTTTCGAGGCAGACTTTGAGAACCACTTTGGCCGTGATTTGGCCACTGTCACTTTAGGTTCATCCGGGATTGCCGACACGCTAACCCGTCTCGATGCTGAAACGAATACTAAATCTGCTGTTCTGTGGGTCATGCCGAGAGAAGACAGTCTTCACTTAGTGCTTGTGACAGCCGATGGTGAGACCATTATTCGCGATTTATTTGATGTCCCAAAAGCAGAATTGACGGCGATCGCCAACCGTTTTAACCAGAGTATTTCTACCCCTCGCCGAAGCCCTAACCTTGAAGCCGCTCAGCAATTACACGAATGGATTATCAAACCGTTTGAGAGCGAATTTCTCCGGGGAGCAGGCGTGAATAATCTCTTGGTTTGCCTCGGCGATGGCGTGCGTGGTTTACCATTGGCCGCTCTGTATGACGGTGAACAGTTTTTAATCGAAAAGTACAGTCTCAGCCGCATTCCCGCTTTTAACCTAATCAACACCGACTACAGCACCATTCAGCAAGGCGGCATTTTGGCGATGGGCGCATCCGAATTTTCAGAACAAAGTCCACTGCCCGCCGTACCGCTAGAACTGACGACAATCGTTAAACAACTGCGTTCCGTCAAGCCGGCGAAAGAAGAATGGAGTGAATTATCATTGCTCAACCAAGCGTTCACCCAAGCTAATTTGCGCGCAATCTTAGAGAATCGTTCCTTCGATATTGTGCATCTGGCGACCCATGCCGATTTTAATTCCGGTGCGCCAGCGAACTCCTATGTGCAATTTTCTGACCGAAAAGTCACACTGCAAGAAATGAGTGATTTTGCATGGATTAAAGAAGCAGCACCGGCTGTGGAATTACTGGTGCTTAGTGCTTGTCGAACGGCTGTCGGGGACTCTGAGGCGGAGCTAGGCT
Source organism: Limnothrix sp. (assembly GCA_049644465.1). Lineage (GTDB taxonomy): Bacteria > Cyanobacteriota > Cyanobacteriia > Cyanobacteriales > MRBY01 > MRBY01. The sequence continues at coordinate 2,241 of JBARRZ010000157.1, read as the reverse complement.
TTGCGGGAATTGCACTCCAAGCTGGGGTTAAGTCGGCGATCGCCACCCTTTGGAATATCAGCGACGCAGGCACATTGGCATTCATGAGCAGTTTGTACCGAGAATTTTCGCTGCACACCACCAAAGCCGCTGCTGTCCGTCAAACCCAACTCAACATGCTCCGCAACGACATCAATTTTGAAGACAATCAACTAGTAATAAGCCCAGACAATCAGATACCAATACCTGACGAAATTTGGCAAACAGCCCAGTTTATCCGTGATTTTTCTCACCCTTATTATTGGGCTGGTTTCTCGATGATTAGTAGCCCTTGGTAATCATCACCCAATCAATAAAATCCCAAAACACTTCTATTCTCCTCCTTCTTTCAGCTAGGCTAGATGGAGAGCCTAATAATGATCCATCCGCCTTCAATACCTCCCTTTCAAAAGGAAGTAATTGAAAGCATTGTTGTTAGTCGTTCTTTTTTCTCAAATTGGTATTTAGAACAGAACGAGTATTTTTAGAAGTGAATATTGGTTCTCTTTAAGATGAACTCGCAATACTTTCTGGCAAGATTCAAGCAATATTTTTGATAGAGAAGGAACTTTAGTTATCCGACCCTTTTTCTGTACCTAATCACCTTTGAGCTTTTGCTCAATAGGCTTTGTACTCTCCTTGTCATCCCTTAAAAACGCAGCTTTTTCGTTTTTTCATCCGGTCAAAAGAACTCTGGTTTTGAGAAAGATGGCAACTGACAAAGCATGTTAAGAGCTCATCCAAAACATCATGATTAAAGTGAAGAGTTATTAATGTATTTAAGCTTTTATCTAGCATATTGCTCCAGTCTTTGCAGCAATGACAAGAAATGCCACCACAGCTACCCCAATGAATATTAAGTAATCTTGATATTCATTGGGGTAAATATCTAAGTGTTATTACGGATATGAGTGTAAATTAGAAAATAAGCTATTTTCTTGTATTAAATACATATTCAGTATCTACCTACCGATGTATAAGTATTCTTTGTCTCTGCTTGCGACTCTAGTCACCTTCAGTCAACCGGCGATCGCCCAAACCATCACTCCTGCCCCTGATGGCGTGGGAACCCTGATCCAGTATCGAGGGAATACCTACAACATCGGTGGTGGAACCCAAGCCGGGTCGAACCTATTCCATAGCTTCCAAGAATTCGGACTCAATCCTAACGAAATCGCCAATTTCCTCAGTAACCCCGATATTCAAAACGTCGTCGGGCGGGTCGTGGGCGGCAACCCCAGCGTGATCCAAGGCTTAATCCAACTGACCGGGGGCGAGTCCAACCTATTTTTGATGAACCCGTCAGGTTGGGTATTCACCGATGGCGCGAGTTTAGACGTGCCCGGTAGCTTCGGAGTCACCACCGCCAACCGCATCGGATTTGGTAGTAGTGAATTCAATGGCACGGGTGCAAATGATTTTGAAACTTTAATCGGTAGCCCCACCAGCCTGATTTTTGATACAACTCAACCCGGAGCGATTATCAATGCTGCTGATTTGAGTGTGGACAATGGCAGTCTCTGGATGGTGGGTGGTTCCGTGGTGAATACTGGTAGCATCACCGCACCCAATGGGGCGATCGCCCTCGCAGCAGTACCGGGAGAAAGTCAAGTCAGGCTAACCCATGACGGCATGGCATTAGGCTTAGTTTTAGACGCAGTACCAGCAGGGAACTTGAGCAGCGATGCCCCCATTGGTCTGAAACCCGAAGAACTGCCGCGCTATTTGACTGGGGGTAGTGAAGTTGGGAATGCGACAGGAGTTGAATTAGGCTCCGATGGTCAGCTTTATCTCGTGGGTTCGGCAATGCGCCTAGAGCAGGGTGACGTAGTAATTGCCGGAGAAATCAATGCCGCAGAAGTGCAGTTGATGGCAGCCGGAAAAGTTACCCCCACAAACCCCGGTTTAGTGCAGGGAAATGATGTGACGGTGGTGCGCTATCCCGAAGCTGGGGGAACCAATAGCCTCAGCATTATTGATTCCCATGCCGATAATGCCCAGACCTTGCTCTATGGCGGCGCAGCGGGAACCATCGCCACGATTGTGAATGACAACGAAGATGGTATCGGCGCAATCACTGAAACCCTCGCCAAGAGTGATGCCCTCCTAGACGGGATGAGTATTACGGCTGAAGGAAATGAAGGGAATTTCTGGTTAGGAAATACTTGGGTTACCCCAGAAACGATTGAGGATTATCAAAGCCAATTGGCAAAGTGGTCGGTG
>JBARRZ010000156.1:0-3775 GCA_049644465.1 Limnothrix sp. | reverse complement strand
CACTTACCTTGTGATGAAGACAATGAATACCCTTTTTGACCAATTGAAAAACGAGATAAAAAGACAAATTCAGTTTTCTGTTAATATTTTTGAGCCTCTCAGTCGTTTGCAGAAGGAGAGCAATACTGACTTGTCAACCACTATCAATCATGTTGAAACCGCCCAAGAAAGCCTTAAAAAAGCCCTATTTGATCTCGAAACAGCCGAAAAAAGATCTATTGAAAGAGCGAGAAATAAATTCAAGAACAGAACTAATCGCTAACTAACTCAACTAAGCCTTCTATACAGTTTCTGATAACTTCTTTTGCCTCTGAATCAATTTTTTTTGATTCAACTTTCTGTTCTAATATTTTCTCATTGATATAATAGAGAGAACATCTGTAGATAGCGTTATATTTAGTATACGAAAGTTTTTCTTCTAATACACCATTGCCGCCTACTTTTCTAACATCAACTCCTTCTTCTAAACTAACTATAACTAAGTTCAAGCATGTGATTAGATCAGCAACTAACTGTTTCTTCGCCACCTCGTTAGTCTGAGGATAAAATTTGACAAGATATATTAAATGTTCTTCTGGTAAGGCTTTAACTGTTTCTGTCGCCAAAGAACTAAGTGTAATCTGTTTTCTACTAAATAGAAATAGACTTTTGTGACTTAACCACTTTACTGCTCTGCGGTTAGCCTTTTTTGTTTGAATTATTGCTTTATAGCTTTCTTTATTTTCTTCACAATACTTTTGAATTTCATCAATTATTTTTTTATAATCAATCGAGTTTTTGATTCTTGGATCAGATTTTTTTAATTGACCAATTGTTTTCTGCAAGGCATCCGGAAATGTTTGTGAAAATTGCTGAATAATAACCCGCTGAACGTCGATTTCATTTTCATATTTTGTTTGGGCATCCTCGCTAGCAAGCTTTGAAAGCCTGTCTATCTGACCTGTCAATATAAGAACTGTACCTAGAGATACTGTTATTTTTAGCGGTTTATTTTTGGTCTGAGCACTGATAAAACAAAGCCCAACAATAGCTGTAGCAATCACAAAACTTTCTATATAAGTACGCCGCTGGTTACTCAAATTTGCCATTTGAAAGAGCCTCCACTATTTTTGAAATTAATATATCGTTTGTATTTCTTGCTAGATAGATTTTTCGTTTCATCGAAGACGCAGTATTTTTGTTCACGCGTATTTCCTTAGCAAGTGCTCTTACTGTAATTTCACGTTGAGTACAAAGGACGAGATGAATGGCGTCAAACCATTTATCCAAACCGACGTGCGTTTTATGAAACAGTGTGCCAACTGTGACACTATAAGAAGTATAGCAAGCATTACAGTGATATCGACGTCCGTTTTGATATGCTGTAGCATTTCTTGAGCCGCAATAAGGACATTTGGGTTCACCTTGCCAACGTATCTTTTCTAGCAAAATTAGACAATCATCATTTGCTTGATTAAGCATCTTCGAACTCAGAACTCTGAGCTAAAGATGACTTATTTAGCGGTTATTTGAAGATTATAGTCATTGCACATAGAACGACTTATTACTAAGGCCATATCAATCAAAAAAGGGCTCAAAATATTGAACCCAATTAAGATATAAAATTTTGCCACCCATTTTCAGGAATTCTCTTTCACAACACTCGGCCATTGGGCATCAGCTTCGGAGATAAAACCGGGGATATCTTTTTCCCAACGCCTTTGAATCTTTTTATTGAAATTTAGATAGAGACTGCCATCGACGACTGTCCAAGCGTCTGGATCGATATCTGCGGTGTAACCTTGGCTTGCCGCCCACGCACAATAACCGCCATATTTAGGGGCATATTTTTCTGGACTTGCGCTGAAAAGATCTCTATTTTCTGCACTCGCAAAATGCCAGATTGCATCGTTCCATTCGTACGCAAAATCAGCATTGCCCGCCACCGCCTTACTCTCGGTGAAATAGGCCACTGGATCTGTGCCTTTAATCGCCACGCCGTTGTCTGCATTGATAAAACTGGCGACATCCACAGTTTCGGGAGCTGTTTCAGTGGAGGGAGTTTCACCAGTTTCGGTAACTGTTTCAGTCGAAGGATTAGCATCAGTTTCAGCAACTTCGTTTGTTTGGCTCGCACCGCCACAGCCGCCGAGAATGCTTAGGCTTAAAAGCACACCGATCACAGCGGCTTGTTTCAGTTTGATTTTCATAGTAGATCCAAATTTTAACGGCATCAAAAGTCTAGGTTATGGCGATCGCCTACGACCCAGAAATGCGGGGCCAGTTGAGATTAGCTTTCGAGATAAAGCCCGGAATGTCTCTTTCCCAGCGGTTTTGAATATTGCGATTCAAGTTGAGATATAGTTTGCCATCGACAATTTTCCACGCATTCGGATCGATGTCTGCGGTGGAACCTTGGCTGATTGCCCATGCACAATAGCCACCATATTGAGGCGCGTATTTCGTGGGGTTGGCAGCGAAAAGATTGCGATTGGCCGCGCTGGAGAAATGCCATGTTGCACCGTTCCAACTGTGGGTAAAGCTTGCACTTCCTCTCACGGGTTTGCCTTGGGTGAAATAGGCGACGGGATCTGTACCTTTGATGGCGACACCGTTGCGTTTGTTGATGAAGCGCGTGTTGTTGAGGCTGAGTTTATTTGCCCTAATTGTGCGGTCTGCTTTGGTGGCAGTGATTTCTTGGGCTGGGGCGGGTCGGCTGTCTACAACGTGATTAAAACCGGCGATCGCCCCAAAACTGAGCAATACACCAAGGGAAAGAGTGGTTAGAGAGGAAATTTTCATAGCGAGTGAGGAGGAGTGAACTTTCAACAATTTCATTATGGAAGTCCAAACCTCTATTCTCCCTAAGCCATTCCTGAATTTTTCGTAAGAAATTTACGAGCTTATCTGAAAAAAAAGAGAGATTTTCTAGTCGCCGGATTTGCTGGGGTCATTAAATTTGGCTTTGGCTTGGATGTAAATGTCTTCGTCAATCACCGTTGCACCCATGTCTTGGGCTAGTTTTTCGATCTTGCCTTTCGCAAAAGGGCGCACGAAAAAGGGGATCTTTTTAAACATTGTCTTGGCTTCGTCTGTCCATTCCATAGTGGTTGCGGGGATTTTCTAGGGGATTTTGGTTGATACTGTAACTGGTTTTTGAGGAAAAATGCTCAGCCGCACCACTTATTGTTTGTGACGAATCGCATCGAGCAAATCGTTAAAGGGCTGCCAATTGTCCTCAACAGTAATCGGTTCCCAGATGGATTCAATCACGGGACGCAGCAAAGCGGTTTTAGGGTTGTGGGCAGTCAGGCGATCGCCGATCCCATTTAGCTCATCTTCCGGCACTTCCTTTAATGCCAGTTGATAAAGCCTTTGCCATTCCTCCAGCACCGAGCCAGCGAAATCACTATTTTCTAAAATCGTCTCCGGGTGCGATCGCCAGCCATGGTTAAACTGAGCGGCGAGTTGATAGAAAAAGTCGTGGTAGCCCGTCTGGGTTTCCTGCAATAAATCGAGGGTTGCGGTTAACAAATCATTGCCCAACTCTTCCGGCAGCGCGACAAAACCCAATTTTTTCCACATCAGCTCCCGATAAGTGCGCGTATATTCCGCCCCATAGCTCGCCAAGCCCGTTGCCAAATCCCGCCGATCCATCACCATCGCAAGGGGTTGCTGCAACATTTCCAGATTTAGCTCGCAAATTCCGGGCTGATTACCATAACAATAACGTCCGCTGTAATCAAAATACGCCGCTGTAAATTTAGGGTCATAGGTCGGGATAAATGCGTAGGGG
>JBARRZ010000155.1:0-3028 GCA_049644465.1 Limnothrix sp. | reverse complement strand
CTCAACCGCGCTTAACTATATTAACCACACTCCCTCTTCATGTCAACACCTTTTTGAAAAATATTTTCGAAAATAAAGAACGGAAAGCCTGAAACCTAGACAGAACAAGACATGGAGACTGGAAAATTTTCGAAAATCAGACCTCGATTAACTTCAATGCTTTGGAAGTGGGTTCCTTTTTCTTGATAAACAATCCTGTAGCTTCCTTTCACGAGTAACCTGTAAAGCAGAAAGCATCCTTTCAACAACGGAAGGATGCTTTTTTACTTAGAAAAATGACTTGAGGAATTACTCTGATTCTCTCAATGCTTGAGCTAGGCGATCGCCGTCCCAACCTTTCTGATGAAGCAGAACCCAAGATTGCAGGAGATCTGGCCCTTGTAGTTCACCCATCAGACCTGCCCGTAAGGACTTCATTACCAGCCCTTTCTTGACACCATGGGCTTTTGTGACCTGATTGATGATCTCTTTTCCCTTCGCTGCATCTAGTGCTGGGGTTTCCTTGATCGCAGCCAATACATCCTTAAGGACGGCACTCACGCCATCAGTCTTTAGTTGCTTCGTTGCTTTTTCGTCTAGGGAAATACTATTGCCGAATAGCAAGCGGGTTTCTTCGATGACATCGGTCAGCCGGGTGAGACTAGGCCCTACTAATTCGGTGAGGGATTCTAACCAAGGGCGATCGCCGAGATATTCTCCATAACCAGCCTTTTCTAAATAAGGCATCAAAAGATCAGCTAACTGGGTTGCAGGCATGTCATGAAGATACTGAGAATTGAGCCAATCAAGCTTATCCCAGTCAAATTTCGCCCCAGCTTTATTTACTCGCTCTAGAGAAAATTCCTTCGCCGCCCCATCAAGGGTAAAGATCTCTTGTGTCGAATCTGGTGCTGTCCAGCCTAGCAACGTCATGTAGTTCGCCAAAGCTTCTGGGACAAAACCCATTTTTTTGAAATCGTCAATAGAAGTCACACCATCTCGCTTAGATAGCTTGCGGCCATCTTCGTTCAGAATCAGTGGGGTGTGGGCAAATTTGGGAACAGCCGCACCGAGAGCTTCGTACAAAAGAATTTGTTTAGCAGTGTTAGCAATATGATCTTCGCCGCGAATAACATGAGAAATCTCCATATCAATGTCGTCTACCACCACAGCAAGATTGTATAGAGGCTGACCAAAGGCTTCATCTCCTTCAGGAGTCCTGGCGATCACCATGTCGCCCCCAAGATCACTGCCTTGCCAAGACACATTGTCACGGACGAGATCTTGCCAAATAATTTTTTGACCATCTTCGATCTTGAAGCGAATAACGGAAGTGCGGCCTTCTGCTTCAAAGTCAGCTTGTTGCTCATCGGTTAGGTTGCGATGGCGATTATCGTAGCGAGGGGCTTGATTGTTCGCTTTTTGTTTTTCCCGCATGGCATCAAGTTCTTCAGGTGTGCAATAGCAGCGGTAGGCCAGTCCTTGATCGAGAAGCGTTTGGATAGCGGCTTTATATTGGTCGAGGCGTTGGGTTTGGAAAAAAGGGCCTTCGTCCCATGTGAGTCCGAGCCACTCTAAGCCAGATTTGATGTTGTCGGTATATTCGGGTTTGGATCGTTCGGTGTCGGTGTCTTCGATGCGGAGGATAAATGTCCCTCCTTGGTTGCGGGCAAAGAGCCAGTTGAATACGGCGGTTCTGGCTGTACCGATGTGGAGGTTTCCGGTGGGGCTGGGGGCAATGCGAACTCGGACGGTCACAGGGTTAATCCTTTTATATAAATGTTTGTTGGTCTGCTATTTTCCCATTGTCTTTCGGGAATTTGAAAATAAAAACAAAAACATCGCCTCATGGGAAGCGATGCAAAAAAATATTTAAGTCTGTACCAGTGTTGGCTGGTTAAATTACTTCAAGTTCGTGCTCGGCGAAGTTGTTGGTGTTTAGACCACCAGCACTACCGCTAAAACCGTTGTAATTTACTTTGTCGAAGCGCACAATTACGGGATAGATAATACCGCTCTTGTCAACGCTCGCAACTGTACCGACATCGTGATACCAGTAAGATTCTTTGCGGAGGATTTTAACTTTGGAACCGCGTTCTATAGCCATGGTTATTTTCCTTTAAAACGAATGCTAAACGAGTAATGAGACTTAGATACAGCGTACTATCGGATAGGGAATTTCTGGCATTCTGGAGTTTAAGTTTTATTGCGCATCGTGCCAGTGGGTGCGGATGAAGTAGCTGGGTTTTCCTTGGAAATCGGTATTTTCTTCGATGCGATCAACGCTGAGGTTAAAGGGAATTGCGGTGGTTAGGTATTGTTGGGCGTATTGTCCGACTTCTGGGGCGATCGCCATTGCAGTAGCGGCAGCGGTTCCCATACCAAGCAACTGGGTTAGGGGATCTTTCGGGAGTAGTAATGAGGCGACGCCAGCCAGTCCGGTGGTCAACATCAGGGTGACGGAAAAGTTTGTGCCGCAGCGGGGATGGACTGCTAAATTCCATTCACCGGAACGGAGGCGATCGCCCGCCTGACTGACTGCACGATAGAGATCTGTTTTATCAACAGCGCCATATAGATGAAAACCATGCTCTGTAGACATACCGCCCAGTTCAGCATAATTTTTGCGCCATGCAGCCGGATATTTTTCGGCAATTTCAGTCAGCATCCAGACCGTGCCATGTTCGAGAGCGTGAACCTGACGCGTGATCAAAGCTTCGCGGATGCCGGGAAAAAAGCCAAATTGTTCAATGAATTCTTGGTCAAAAGTCGCTTGGGGATAAAACCAGTCATTTTCCCAAGATATTTTGCTGGTACTCATCTGGATTGAGTCCTCTTCTGGAACATTAGGTTTCGATTGTAGCGATTATGCACCGATACCTAGCTGACCAGCCAAGCTTGGGCTGAGTGGAATGAGGGTAATTAGCATCAAAAATAAGGCTACAAGCGCCAAAACAGCGCGGGTGTCGTCAGGTTCTAACAATTCGTTAAGGCTGGGTCGTTCTGCGTCGCGTTGGATAAAGGAAATAATCAGTGCCCAATACAGAGG
>JBARRZ010000154.1:0-10597 GCA_049644465.1 Limnothrix sp. | reverse complement strand
AGCTCGTTAATAAAGGCGTCAAATTGCGCAATACAGTCGAATTTGCCACGCTCGTTTCGGTTAAAGACAAAGCCCACAGCACCACCGAGGTAGACGATACAGCCCCCACCAAAAATAACAAACCGTAATCTCGCAATTGAATGCTTACTGGTGTATTAGTCTGAGGCGATCGCCCAACTTTCAGCCCTTCCCAAACCATTAATACCAGCGTTGCCAACCAAAGACGATTAAAAACAATCGCACCAGCTCCCAACTCCACACTGCTCCAACGAATGAAAATAGCCGCAAAAGACACAGCGAGTAAAGCTAAAATCAGCAAAAACAAAGTCCACTGCAAAAGAAGAGGCTTACTATCACTGAGGGGTTTTGGCTGTTGATCTTGTCTCACATCAATAGCCGGAGGAGTAGAGGGAGAGACGGGCATTTATAAAGCGGGTGTGGTGCAGAATTTATCTAAAGTAGCACCACTATTTCCGTATAAGTAGAAGTGTTTGATACGAATTGCTCGATGTTATGGCACGACACCATCAACAACTGGACGAATTTCATCATTGACGAACGGATCCGTCGAACCACTCCAATTGAAGTCACTAATTTTAAAGTTGATTGAACCAAGCTCTAGCACAGGATTGTAACGCAGTAATAGACTATGGGTACGCCGACTGTATTCGATGAAATAATCTGTACTAATTGCTTGCTTTGTCTCTACATTTTGTGAGGTCTGAAAACCGATTCGGAACGGGCCATATATATGCTGAGTAAGGCCGAAAGAGAGGACGCGCTGATCAGCAATGCGGTCAAAGAAAAAAGGAGATATATCACCAACAATAGTTTGTCCGTAGCTGATGTTGAAACCAGTATAGTCAAAGCTTTTGCGAGCAAAATGTCCAACTTGTCCTTGTATGCCGATTGTGCCGTTCAATGATAGTTGGCGATCGCCGCTACTATAACCACTCGCAACACCTCGAATTCCCGTACCCAAAGAAACATAGGGGACAATCGGTCGCGGACTATATCGCAAACCTTGCTCACGCGTTGCCGGTAAAGCCTTGCCACTCCACAAAGTAATACCATGATTTAAATTAACTGCACCTTGATAGCGAGTGAGATTTACTTCACCCCTTCCACCAGCATCGGCAGATAAAAGATCTAAGCGATCAGTGTCAGCATTAATGTTCTGTAAGCTGGCCTGATAATTAAGGCTAAATCCAGAATTGCCAAATAGATAAACAGGAGAACGTAGAACAAGACCAATGCTGCTTTTTACTCGCTGAAAACCCAAAGAACCATTGAAGAGGCGATCGCGATAATTAAATTCTTGGCTGAGGCGAAAAGGATTATTTAGCTGACCCAAACGCTGCTCTACCCGTAGATTGACCTTGAGACGGTCTTCAACTCCTTCAAGATTTAAGCTAGGCAGAGAGGCTCGTGCCACGACAAGCGAACGCGGACTAAAATCGTATTTAAATTCTGTTGTAAACGCAAAAGCACTCGGTGAAACAAAACTATCAGCTTCGTCATCTGCCTCACTTAAAGGCGTTTCTGGGAAAAAGGCTTTTTGGACTAAATATTGAGGGGTAACTGTCCACCGTCCTTTGGCATTTCTAAACAGAGTGATTGGTCGTTGTATATACAGTCCACCTCGTTCGTCGCCGTCATAACCAATGGAAAATGCGCTGAATAAGCTGTTATCATCCGATGAACTGAACCGATAAGTGCGCGGATAGATGGGCAGTGAAATATTGTCGTCAATGACTAAACGGGTATCTGTCGTGACTAGTTCGTTGGTAAATTCATCAATGCGATTGAATGTTGCGGTACTAGCGATAACTTGGAGTTCTGGGGGATTGAATGGGTCGTTGGTGAGGCGGACGTCTTTTGCTTCCCAGCGATCGCCAATAAATTCTACTTCTTCGGCATAGAAACGGACTCGGCTAATGGAGTTGCTTTGCTGCGATAGGTTGCGTCCGGGTAAGTTGCGATCGCTGCCAATTGTAAAATTTATACCATCCTCTGTACCGCGAATATCGGTAGCAGGCTGTGCTAGTAGGAGCCTTTCGTTAAGCAGAATAGCGGGATCAGTAATGTTGGAAAAAGGATTATTTACTGCTAATTGATCTGCGTCTTGCTGAAATGCGTTTTGAGCTACTTCGCCGCGAGCTTGTCGAATAAAGCCACGATTTTGTACGAAGAAATAATCAAAGCGTTGGCCGTACAGAATTTGTTGACCGCGGCGTAATGTGACATTACCGTTAGCAATTACTAATTTTGAAGTTAAGCTCACATCGACTTGATCGGCGGTGAGTACCGAATCATCAAAACGCACTGTCACATTGCCAGTCGCTGTCACGACCTGTGCAGGCTGATCATATTCTTGGCGATCGCCGATAATCTCCAACACTTTAAAAGGAGATTCAGTTTCTGTCTCTAATGAAAATTGTTGCTGTTCGCCTTGACGATCCTCGACCATCACATCCGTAAAAACGCCGTCCGTCTCCATTTCCACTGTTTCAACATCGATTGGCTCTAGTTCTTGCCCTAAACTATCTGACTCGACGTCAATAATTTGGGCATCCACACCTGCTGGAATTTGCCTTAAGTCCGGCTGCTGTTCTTCTTCTAGCTCGAAATCATCTGATTCAATGTCAATAATTTGAGCATCTACATTTGCTGGGATTTGTCTTAAGTCTGGCTGCGGTTCTGCTACAGAATCCTCGACTGTCACATCCGAAAACGTCTCTTCTGTTTCTAGCTCAACCGTTTCTGTTTCGATCAGCCCCGGTTCTAATCCCAAGTTATCCGACTCAATGTCTGTAATTTGAGAATCCACGTTCATCGGAATTTGTGCGAGATCTTGTTCCACCACAACAGGATTTACCGTTGCCGTAGACACGGATGCAACGGTGCAGCTTATTGCACAAAGAGTGGCGATCGCCGACATATCAGTACCCATCAGGGAAAATCCATACAGACCTTATCCTAATCTTTATTCTCCAAGCAATAGACTTTTTCCTGAAACTTTGTTTTTCGTAAAAATCTTTATTTCTGGCTTGTGAGTTCTGGATAGCCGGCTTGAATCAGTGCTTCGTCACGAATACGGCAAGAATCGCAGACACCGCAAGGTTTTTCGCCACCTTGATAACAAGACCAAGTTTCTGCAATGGGCACATTATGGGCGATCGCCTTTTTGACAATATCCACTTTACTGTCGAGTACAAGAGGCGCGATCAATTTTGGTGCATGGCCTTCGATGCCAACCTTTGACGACAGATTCGCTAACGTTTGGTAAGCCGCTAAATAATCCGGGCGACAATCTGGATAGCCGGAATAATCAACGGCATTAATTCCTAAATAAATAGCCTCTGCATTTTTCGCCTCAGCGAGCGACAGGGCCAGCGCGATGAAAACTGTATTCCGTCCCGGCACGTAGGTCGAGGGGATAGTGTCCGTTTGGATTCCATCTTTGGGAATGTCTTGCTTCTCATCGGTGAGGGAAGAGCCACCCCAGCGCGACAAATTTACATCCATGATGAAATGTTCAGTGATACCCAGATGCTCGGCAATATTTTTTGCGGCCAAAAGTTCTCGACTATGCTTTTGTCCGTACTGAAAAGATAGGGCAATAATCTCGTAACCATCGGCGATCGCCTGCGCTGCACTTGTCGCAGAATCCAGACCGCCAGACAACAATACAATCGCTGTTTTTTTCATTTATTGCACTCCCAAAAACTTATGCGTTTGCAGCCCTAGACGCCAATCGGGATTAGCTAAAACATGATCAAATACTAGACGCTGACTCGCTTCATTTTCCCATTGGGGTTGTAGATATTTGGGGATAGTCGGGTCAATTTTCTGTGCTTCGGCGATCGCCCAATCTAAATCTGCTTCCCCATCAATTACCACTTTCAATTCATTCACCTGCCCATAAATATCCGACAGAGGCGGTTTAAAGGTTTTCGGAGATAGCGTCACCCAATCAAACTCCCCACTCAGCGGATACGCTCCCGACGTTTCTAGATGCAACGGAATGTTTAAAGCCTGCAATCTGCGGGTCAATGGTCGCAAATCGTGCATTAACGGTTCGCCGCCAGTAATCACAACCATTTGAGGCTTCGCCGCTGCCACTTGTTTACACAGTTCCGCTACAGTCACTGTCGGATGATGTTTGGCACTCCAAGAATTTTTTGTATCACACCACGGACAACCCACATCGCAGCCAGCCAACCGAATAAAAAAAGCCGACACACCAAACCATGCCCCTTCTCCTTGAATCGAATGAAATGTCTCAACAATCGGGTACGCATAGCTGTCATCAATAGTAGCGAGCGGCTCAATCGTCAACTCGTTATGAAAATGAAACTGGACTGTCATGGGGAAAGCAAATCAAAATAGTGTAAAAAAGTCTACTGCCATTTAGTTAAGTCGGCAGGAGTTTAATATAGTAAACCTCTGAGGAAAAAGTGCAACTTACGCGAGTTGATCTTTTGTGAATAAATAACTGGGCGATCGCCCCAAAAAATCACAACAAAAGCAAATTTTAAAACTTAAATCTGACACCTAAATTTCAGAGATCATTCCCAGACTGTCGTTACCAACATCGGGGACAATCGTCTTTTGAAAAGGGTTTGTAGAAGCGATTGCAATTCGGTAGCGGAAGCCTTTAGGGAGAGCGATTGTATCTGACCTTGCTGAAGAATGTTTCTGGCTTGCTCGTCTTGAATGTTACCGTGTAATGCTTCTGCGAGAATATCTGCTGTGCGACCGCTGCCTGCGAAGGTGACGATGGGACGTTTTTCGTTAATGCTGCACTGAAGATCTTGCCATGTGATCTTGCCCCCGTTAATCACAAAGGTGATGGAGGGGGATTGTTGGGCGATCGCCGTCGCAGTTTGCGCGAGCCATGGTGATTCGTCACCCCATTCACCACCGGGGACAAGTACAAAATGACTGTGGTGCGGTTCGAGTTCAGCTGCGTAGGGATTGCTAGCGGGGCGTTCAGGTAAATTTACGGTTCCCTCGGCCACAACACCGATGAGGGGGAAAGTGCCTTGGATCGTGTCGCGAGCGATGCCGATGAAGCGCATAATGCCGGCATCTGTGCCACCATCCACGACGGCTAGACCGTTAGCCTGTGCCCATGGGGCGACGCAGTCAATAAATAGTTTTTGCAAGGTTGCTTGGTCTGCTTCGGCAATGCCACCTGCTCCACCAACAATGACAAGGGTGGGTTTGGGTGAGCCGAGTTGCCAATCTGCTACTTGTTGGAATAGGTCTGGTTGGGAATCGACGGCGATCGCCTGAGCGTGAAAGAGGCGATTAATTTCAGTTAAAGGAAGTTGCATTTCAGACTGGTTCTTCACGCAGACGACGGGAGGATGAGAGAGTGAGCAGTGAAAGTTGACGTTTACTAAAATCTTGAGAAGCAAAGCTGGTTATTGATTCTCAACCTGATTTACATAGTTTTTTTTCGGAATCATCTAAATTTTGATTCGTTGCTAAATAATCTGCCATCCATAGACAACCTTGCTCGATTAGACGCGGAATACCTGAATCCTTGGCTTCCTGATGCTTCCGTTCTTCTTCAGCCACATCCCAGAGTACAACGGTTTTATCAGCACTTGCGGAGGCTAGTTTTGAGCCATCGGGGCTAAAGGTCACGGCCCGCACCCAGTTGCTATGGCCGCGTAATGTACTCAGGCGATCGCCGTTACTATTCCAGAGCATTGCTGTGTCATCCTTACCTGCTGTCGCAATAAAACGACCATCGGGGCTAAAGGCCACATCCCAAACCCAATCTAAATGTCCCTCGAGCGTACGGTGAGGTTGCGGATCAAACTGTTTACGTTCCGGCTCCCACTGCCACAAACGCACGGTGCGATCGCCGCTCCCTGTCGCCATCAACATCAAAGTCTCATTGAAATTCACACTATTGATCCAATTGTCGTGGGCCACAAACTCTTGAATCAACTCACCGGCGATCGTCCAAACCTTCACAACACCATCACCGCCAGCGCTCGCGAAATGTTGACTGCCCGCCAAAAAAACAACATCCGTCGCTTCCGGTGTGTGAGCATCCAGCTCCTTGATTAGCTGACCATCAATGCTCCAAATAATTACTTTGCCATCGCCACCCGCCGAGACAACCCATTGATTATCCGGTGCAATACTCAGATTTTTGACCGTCGATTGATGTCCTTCAAAAATACCAATCGGCTTTGGTTCGTCCGCTGTGAGTAGATCGCTCAGTTTCCATCGCTGTAGACTTTTGTCATAGCTGGCCGTGATTACATATTCACCATCCGGCGCAAAATTGACATTCCGCATCCCAGAAGAATATTCAATACTTTTTAGAAGCGTTGCCCCATCCCGCTGCCATAACCGCAGAGTATTATCCGTCCCAACTGTCGCGATCAACTCGCCATCTTGGCTAAACCGTACTCCTTTAATATCCGAGCGGTGACCTTGCAAAATTTCGATAATCGAACCCTCCAAACTCCGGATGCGAATACTATGATCGTCACTCGCCGAGGCAATGAGGTTGCCATCAGTAGAAAAACTGACACTGCGCACACTAGAATTACTACCGCGAAAGGTTTTGAGTAATGTGCCATCTCTGCTCCAAATTTTGACGCTATCGTCATCGCTACTGGAGGCAATTGTTTTACCGTCGGGACTATAGCTCACTGAACGCACCCAGTTGGTATGGGCTTCGAGGCTCCGACGTTCTTGGCCATCGGCAACTTGCCAAATTTTGATGCTGTTATCAGAGCTGGCACTAGCGAGGCGATCGCCTGCCGGATTAAACGCCAAATCCCAAACCTTATCCGTATGACCCTTAAGCGTCCGCTTTAAATTCCCATCCAAATCCCACAACTTAACTGAACGATCATGACTACTCGTCGCCAAGACCTGACCATCAGGCGAGAAATTTACATCATTAATCATGTTGTCGTGGGCGGCGATCGTTTTGAGCAAGTTACCCTCCCAATCCCAAAACAACATCACCCCATTATCCAAACCAGTCACCAAAAGCTTTGCCGTCGGGTGAAACCGCACCGCTCGTACCCGTTGCCCCACATCGATCGCAAACCTTAATTCCCCATCCACCGTCCACAACCGCACATGCTCATCCCGACTACCCGTTGCTAGCAATTGATTATCCGGTGACCAAGCAACCCGCCGAATATCGTCATTGTGACGGAGTGTGTGTAACAGTTCACCATTCGCTTTCCAGATCCGAGCCGTATCATCATTACCCGCCGAAGCCAAATACTGACCATTCGGCGAATACGTCACATAATTAATCTGATCTTCGTGACCCTCAAGACGATTTTTTTCCCGCATACTGTAAAGCGTTTCTTGCAGGATATCTTTAACTGTGCCTTGCAAAACTGTGCTGTTAGCTCCCTCCTGTACCCCTTCCGCCGCTAACAATCCCGCCGAGAGCGCACCCAAGTCGTCATCAGTCAGTAAGCGAGCTTGCGCCAAGGCTGACCAAGCTGTAATTTTGCTCAACTCAGCATTGTTGCGTTGCTCTTGAGCATAGCGGCGTTGTCTAACCGCTTCTGACCACTGCAACACAGCAACGCCTGCCAAAATTAGTGTGACAAATAAGCCTGCACCGACGCCCGCTGTGACGATTTTTTGGCGACGACTGGCCGCTTGACCACTCGCAATCGTGTACTGAGTGTGGAGGCCAGTAGGTTTCGGATCTTTGTCCCCGATTGCGGCCAGCCAGGTTTCGGCTTCTTGGAGGGCTTTTCCTTGTAGCAAAAAGCTGGTTTCTCGTTTTTTTGTTTCCCAAGTGAGTGCTTTGTTAAGCAGGGTAGTGTGATATTCGACATGGGCCAGATCGGTATCTAGGGCAGTGAGCAAATTGTTGAAAGCTTGCTCAAAATTGTCCTCTTCTCGAAAAAAAATCCAATTAAGCTTGGACATCTCTGGATGAATCAGCTCTGGATCGATGCTCTGCCAAACAATAGGAATGAGACGTTTGTTGTGCTTGATGGCGTGCTCAACTTCTTCGTCGCAGTAGGGAGAGGCGGCGGCTTCGGCACTAATGGTGTAAACAAAATTATTGGCGGCTTCGATACCGAGGAAAATCTCGCGTCGCCAATCGGAGCTGAGGGGGATGCCCTCCCAATCGATCCAAACTTCGCGGTCTACATTTTTGAAAGCTTGGTGTAGGCGTTGGACGAATGCTTTGTCGCGGCGGCAGTAGGAAATGAATGCGTCCATATTTCCTGAGGGATGTCGAGTTTTGGCTGGGTTGGGGTGGTCTTTAGTTAGCATGGTAAGGGAATTTCTTGGAATCGGATGATTAAGCTTTTTTGCTGAGTTGAAAGGCGATCGCCCTCATTACTACCAGCACTTAGACCGTTGATGCTCCCAATCTTGAGATAAGATATGGCCCGTAGGCCACCCCTCGTTTCTCCCCCAGAACACCAATGACTGAACTTGCTCCGTCTCCCCAAACTGCCGCAATTTTCCGAATTTTGGACGCCAATCTCGACCGCGCCCGTGAAGGCTTACGCATTGTCGAAGAATGGTGTCGCTTCGGTTTAGACAATGGCGCGTTGGCTGCTGACTGCAAAAATATGCGCCAAACCCTCGCCCAGTGGCACAGCGAGCAATTACGGGCAGCGCGGGATACCCCAAACGATGTAGGGACAGAGTTGACGCATCCCCAAGAAGAAACCCGGACGGACTTAACCCATCTGCTGCGGGCTAATCTTTGTCGTGTGGAAGAAGCGTTACGGGTCTTAGAGGAATATAGCAAGCTCTATGATGGCGGGATGGCACAGGCTTGTAAGCAAATGCGGTACCAGGTTTACACCTTAGAAAGTCAGCTTTTTGCGCCTCAACTCCAGCAAAAATTACAGGCAGCTTATTTATATCTTGTGACTTCTCCTCACGAAAATCTGTTTGGGATTGTCGAAGCGGCATTGCAAGGCGGTGTTCATATTGTTCAATATCGTGATAAAGACACGAACGATGATGTTCGGTTTGCAAATGCTCTGGAATTAAAAAAATTGTGCGATCGCTATAATGCTTTGTTTTTGGTCAATGATCGTGTTGACTTAGCGGTGGCGGTAGATGCTGACGGCGTGCATTTAGGACAAACTGATTTACCGATTGCGACAGCGCGAGAAATTTTGGGGGCTGGCAAAATTGTGGGGCGTTCTACAACGAATCCAGAGGAAATGGATAAGGCTTTAAAAGAAGGGGCTGATTATGTCGGTGTCGGCCCTGTTTATGAGACACCAACGAAACCGGGTAAAGCGGCTTCAGGTCATGCTTATGTGAGTTATGCGCAGGAATATTGCTCTGTGCCGTGGTTTGCGATTGGCAGCATCAATACTGACAATATTCACGAAGTGCTGGGGGCTGGTGCAGAGCGGGTGGCGGTTGTGCGTTCGATTATGGCGGCGGAACAACCTACTTTGGCGACGCAGTATTTTGTGGCTCAGCTCAGTCGTAAGCAGACGTTGTTGCGGTTGGAGGGTAGTCATTAGGATGATGATGATTCATGTGTGGGTAAATGGGGAACAGAAAATAACGCCCGGTGAGTTAAATATGATGCAGTTTTTAGAGCATCTGGGGACAAATCCGCGTTTGGTGGCGGTGGAATATAATGGCGAAATTTTGCATCGTCAGGGTTGGGCAACGACCAAAATCAATGAGGGCGATCGCCTAGAGATCGTGACGATTGTCGGCGGTGGCTAAACACGAGACGACAACGATAAAATTATTAAAATCATTAAAATTGCGCTTTTTTAATTACTATTTTGTGAGACTAAAATCATGACTCAGACTGTGAATTGTGCTGTTGAATGCGTTAATGGCTGTGTGCTTGGCGAAGCTTGTCCGAACAAAGAATATGCGGGTGAAGCGAGTCAGTTTATGGAAGAGACGTCTTTAGATAAGATGCTCGAAATTGCGGAAGAAGCACGCAGAAAAAAAATGACAGAACCGCCTAAATGGGTAATTCCAGACGAAATTTAGTTTGTTGCGAATCTGTCAAAATCTGAGCGACAAAAATACTGATTTGGGTTGTCTGCGGCGATCGCTGTCGGTTTTAATCACTTTGGCTTGAATCTTCTGTGAGCCAACGGTGTAAATCCTTTGTATTACAGGCGGGATTAAACATGTGCAAGCCAAAATCTTGGGACAGGGCTTGTAAAACTTTGATGCCCCGGACGCTATTCCCCTTTGCATCGAGCGGCGGTGAAAATGTGCCGATGCCCAATTCGCCCGGCACTGGCACAACAATGCCGCCACCCACGCCACTTTTCGCAGGAAGTCCGACGCGATAGGCCCATTCGCCGGAGTAGTCGTACATGCCGCAGGTCAGCATCACGCTCAACACGTCTTGCACATATTCTTGGGCGATCGCCCGTTCTCCAGTAATCGGGTTAACACCGCCATTGGCAAGGGTTGCAGACATTACCCCCAGATCGCGGGCATTAATCATGATTGAACATTGCTGAAAATAAAGATCTAAAGTTTCTTCGACGCGGTCGGTGACCATGCCACAATTCAACATCAGGTAGGCGATCGCCCGGTTACGGTGTCCAGTCGCTTTTTCTGAGAGAAA
>JBARRZ010000153.1:0-3473 GCA_049644465.1 Limnothrix sp. | reverse complement strand
CGGTACGTTTGTGCTGGGTCGTTATCTGGATGAGAGTCGGGTAGCGGCTTTGGCTGAACGGACGAAATTAGATTTGCAGTTTTACTCAATGAAAGCGGCGATCGCCAACCCAGAATTGGCAAAAATTACGGAAGCGCTGGAAAGCGAAAATATCCACATTCAACCGATAGATAAAGATATTATTCACGGCTACGGCCTAATTCGTGATCTCACTGGCGAGCCTGCTTTAATTTTAAAAGTAATCATTCCTCGCGACATTCATCAAGAAGGTCAGAAAAGCCTGTTTTATCTCGTGATTTCGTTGACAGGAGTTGGGATTATTTTTGGTGCTGCAATTTTGATTTTGCTAGAGCAATTTATTCTCAAACGAGTAACAACGCTCAGCAAAGAAGTCGGCGTAATTGGTAAACAAAACAATCTGGCATTGCGAGTTAAAGAATCGGGTCAAGATGAGATTAG
Source organism: Limnothrix sp. (assembly GCA_049644465.1). Classification (GTDB taxonomy): domain Bacteria; phylum Cyanobacteriota; class Cyanobacteriia; order Cyanobacteriales; family MRBY01; genus MRBY01. The sequence continues at coordinate 3,014 of JBARRZ010000153.1, read as the reverse complement.
TGACCTATCGAAAAGTATCAACGGGATGTTGCAGCAAATCGAAGTTGGTGCGAGTCAATTGGCGGTAGAGCAAGAAAAAGCGGAACGTTTACTTTTAAATATTCTGCCAGAATCAATTGCCGAACAACTTAAACATAGCCAAGAGGCGATCGCCGAACATTTCGATGAAGTCACCATTTTATTTGCCGATATTGTCGGTTTTACGCCACTGTCTGCGAAACTAGGCCCGATTGAATTAGTTAACCTTTTAAACCGCATTTTTTCCACCTTCGATCACTACGCAGAACGCCTAGGACTAGAGAAAATCAAAACAATTGGTGATGCCTATATGGTTGCTGCCGGGTTGCCGCTCCCTCGTCGTGACCATGCTGAGGTGATCGCAGAGATGGCGATCGCCATGCAAGAAGCCGTTGCCGCCCTCAAAACAGAACTCAAAGAAGACGTCAGAATTCGCGTCGGCATCAATACAGGCGTCGTCGTCGCAGGCGTCATTGGCACCAGAAAATTTATCTACGATCTTTGGGGAGATTCCGTCAATATCGCTAGTCGCATGGAATCCTCCGGTGAACCCGGCAGCATCCAAGTGACCGCATCCACCTACGAATTATTAAAAGCAAAATACATCCTCCAACATCGCGGCAAAGTCGAAGTTAAAGGCAAAGGTGAAATGGATACCTATTGGCTATTAGGACGCAGAAAAAAAACAAAATCTCGTGTCCGTGTCAAAGCCGGTCTTGCCGCAACTCGTCGCCCAAAATAATTTGTCCAACGACTTAAAAATAACTTATTTCGTAACTGTAAAAGATCGAAGGTTTTAATTTCCGAAGATATTTATCGAGTAAAAAAACACATAAAGCAAGGACGAATAAAGCAAAAAATGTCTTTTCTTATTTAAGAACAAATTATTCATGAGTGTTTAAATAAGCAGCTTTCTAACTCTTTTTCAAACATTGTTTGATACAAAGCGACATCATCAACTATGATATAACGCTGATTTAGAGATATAGGAAAAAATTCAAATGGCACGTCTGGCTTTATTAAGCGTCTCTGACAAAACAGGAGTTGTAGAATTTGCGCGTCAACTCGTCGAAGAATTTGGCTTTGATATCATCAGCAGCGGCGGCACAGCGAAAGCCCTCAAAGATGGCGGCGTGCCAGCCAGCAAAGTGAGTGAGTACACCGGTTCGCCAGAAATTCTCGGTGGTCGCGTTAAAACCCTGCACCCCAAAATTCATGGCGGTATTTTGGCCCGTCAAGATTTTCCAGAGCACCTCAAGAATTTAGAAGACAACGGCATTCGTCCCCTCAGTTTGGTTGCAGTCAATCTCTATCCTTTTGAACAAACGATCGCCAAAGAAAGCGTGACTGTCGCAGATGCCATTGAAAACATTGATATTGGTGGCCCTGCTATGTTACGGGCAGCAGCAAAGAATTTTGGTAGTTTAACAGTTATTTCTAACCCCAGTTATTACGACGAATATCTAACAGAATTACGGGCGAACGATGGCAATGCAACCATTGAGTTTCGTCAGCGCATGGCAGGGGAAACGTTTGCACTTACCTGTGCTTACGATCAAGCTATTTCTAATTATTTTGCTAGCGCGGTTAATACAGATGCAGATTTACCAAAGCGTTTCGGTATGAGTGGCGAAGCGGTGCAAACGATGCGGTACGGCGAAAATCCTCATCAGAGTGCAACTTGGTACAAAACGGGCACGCAGGATAGCGGTTGGGCAGCGGCCAAAAAGTTGCAGGGTAAAGAATTGAGCTACAACAATCTTGTTGACCTCGAAGCAGCGCGGCGGATCATTGCAGAATTTCCTGATGGAGATCCAGCGGTAGCAATTTTGAAACACACAAATCCTTGTGGTGTGGCGGTTGCTTCAACTCTTACAGAAGCGTATGAGAAAGCTTTTTCGGCAGATTCGACTTCGGCGTTTGGTGGCATTGTGGCGTTAAATAAACCGCTTGATGCACCGACGGCAGAAGCGATGAGTAAGGTTTTTCTAGAATGTATCGTTGCGCCAGACTGTACGCCAGAAGCGAAGGCTGTGATCGCGAAAAAGAAAAATTTGCGGGTACTAACGCTAAGTGATTTGTTGACTGGCCCGACTCAAACAGTCAAGGCGATCGCCGGTGGATTTTTGGCACAGGATTCTGACGAACAGATTGAAGATCCGCAAGACTGGAAATGTGTAACGAACAAAGTCCCAACCGCTGAAGAATTAGCAGAGCTTTTCTTTGCATGGAAATTGTGCAAGCACGTCAAATCCAATGCGATTTTGGTGTCAAAAGACCGCACGACAGTCGGTGTGGGCGCGGGTCAAATGAACCGTGTTGGCGCGGCGAAAATTGCTTTCGAACAAGCGGGCGACAAAGCAAAAGGTGCATTCCTCGCAAGTGATGCGTTTTTCCCATTTGATGATTCTGTGCGTAGTGCGGCGGCGGTTGGTATTAAGGCGATCGTGCAACCGGGTGGTTCGATTCGTGATGATGATTCTATCAAAGCGGCGGATGAGCTGGGCATCATTATGATGTTTACTGGCGTGCGTCATTTCCTTCATTAAATTTTTATTTAAAAAAACAAATGCTGTTAGGCTCTTTCTCGAATTGGAAGAGCCTTTTTTATTTTCGTAACAAATAGTTAGAGTTGAGCAAAGCTGATAACTTCACTTATCAAATACTAATATTTTGCTAGAGATAAATTAAAATCTTTTAGGATATCTTCGCCAGATAATTTCGCAGGCAAAGTGACTATTTTGATTGATGTATTGGGTTGATAAATTTCGACTAAGTTTTCTTTTCTGTTAATTAGCCAACCTAACTGACAGCCGTTGTCTCGATATTCTTCCATTTTTAGGCGAGTTTTCAAGACAGAATCACTCGGAGAAACTAGCTCAACGGCAAAGTCGGGACAGAGAGGAATAAATTTTTCTTGTTGTTCTGAGGTTAGGGCTTCCCAGCGAGACTTTTCTACCCAAGAAACATCCGGCGATCGCGTCGCACCATTAGGC
>JBARRZ010000152.1:0-5667 GCA_049644465.1 Limnothrix sp. | reverse complement strand
CCCTAGATCTGATTCAGACGCTACAGGAGCTACAGACTTGGGATGTCTCTCTGATTGCTCAAACGGGCCTACAGTTCGACTTGGCAACGCCTCAAGGACGACTGATTGCTCAGCTGATGGCGGCGCTGGCGGAGTTTGAGCGGGACTTAGTGAGCGAGCGGGTGCGCTCGGGGCTAGCGGCGGCCAAGGCTAAGGGCAAGGTATTGGGCAGGCAACCAGGGCAGCGCGTTAAGTCTGACCTGCTTGCGCCACAGGTGATACAGATGGTGGAAAATAAGGTTTCTTATCGCACGATTGCTCATGACTTGAAGCTCAGCAAAACGACCGTGACTGAGATCGTCAAGCGGCACCGGCAAGCACATCCCGATTTTCAATCCCCGAGATCTAAAATGGCTCCTCGCAAGAAAACTCAGTCTGTTTACCAGCTCAAGATTACGCTCAGAGATATTCGGCCACCGATTTGGCGGCGGGTACAGGTGCGGGGTGATGCCACACTTGGACATCTGCACTGGGTCATTCAATTTGCGATGGGTTGGACGAACTCTCATCTCCATTCGTTTTCAATTCACGGTCAGGAGTATGGTATCCCCATGCCAGAGCTGGGCTTTGCGGAACTAGAACCTGAGGACGAGCGCTCGGTTAAGTTGAGTAGTTTCATTCCAGGCGAGAAGTTCAAGTTCTCATACCTCTACGACTTCGGCGACTCTTGGGAACACGAGATCTTGGTTGAAAAGGTGCTGAGCGCTGAAGCAAACGCTGATTATCCCAGGTGTATCAAAGCGAAACGGGCTTGCCCACCGGAGGACTGCGGTGGCACTTGGGGGTATCAGGAGTTTGTGGAGGTGATTCAAGACGCTGAGCATCCTGAGCACTCAGCCATGCTTGAGTGGGTCGGCGGCTACTTTGACCCTGAGGATGCTGAGTTCGATGAAATTAATCCTTGTCTGAAGATGATTCCTCAGGATGCATCTAAATTCGAGGGCTAGGAGCGCTACACATCAGAGGTTTCAGCCTTAGCGTAGGTTTCTGTTCCATTACTGATACTGTTGGCGAAGTCAAAATAGAGCCTAAATAGCCGAATCAAGCGCGGCAAACCGAGAAGTCCGAGTCTTAGCATGAGGCATCCCATCGAGCCAGTTAGATAGTCGCACGACGTTCATCGCTGCTGCCGTCAGCAGATGCTGTAAATGTGTCTTAGCCAATCCGATATAGCGCGTCCTTCTCATCCCGAAGGCACGAATACCCTGAGAGAGAGTACCTTCAATGCCTGCCCGTACGTTGTATCGAGCTTTCCACGTCTTGGTTAGTTGTGCTCTTCTATTTCGTTGGATGGCTTTATGCTCATCTCTAGGACGCAATGTAATTGATCTCGGCTCTGCTTTGCTCTTTGTACACAAGTTTCGGTGCGGGCACAGGCGACAGTCGGTACGGGAAAACTTGATGCGAATCGTTGCATTATTCCAAGCATCTTTGGAAGGTTTCCAGCATTTGCTTTTCTTACCTTCTGGGCAGATTACTTGCTGTTGTTTCCAATTGATTTGAAACTGGCTGAGGTCATAGCCATTAGCGGATTTAGCCTGCCAACTTGCGTTTGGACGCACTGGGCCAATCAACTTAATCCCAAAGTCTTCTAGGCTTTCTACCAGTAGTGTCCCATCCACATACCCCGCATCCATCACATGTTCTTCGGGCAATAGCGCTTTGCCGGATAGGGCTTTGTGAATAGGTTTGGTCTGAGCAGTGTCTGAAATATAGCCTTGAGTCGTTTCGACGTGAGTGATCAGGTGAATACTGTTCTTATCACAAGTCTCAGTTAGGTGAACTTTGTACCCTGTCCAAGTAGTGCTGCGCTTGTTGCCGTATCTCGCCTGTGTGTCATAGGGCGAATCATAGCGCTCCCCCGCAGGCGGCAGATCCTTTGCATAGCGAAGCCGCACTTTGCCTGCGTCAACGAAGTATTGATGCACCCACGTTTGTCGCAAAATATTGACTGAAGGCACTTGTCGCAACCAGTCAGGGCCGTCATCATAGATCGCACTCAGCAGTTGTATGCCATCACGACCAATCATCTCAGCATAGGTTTGGCGGGCTGAGACACCTTTGGGTAAGCGATATTCTTCAATAGCGCGACTGTAGCGGTCGAACCATTCTCTGGGTACCCACTCGCTCAGCCAGTCGGGGGCGACAGTAGCTAGGTCATTCAGCGTTGCTCGCAAGGTTTCTCCAACGCCCTCCAGTCGGTTTAGAGTACGGATGGCTGCTAGGACATGGGTTGAGTCTGTTCTTTGTTTCCCGCCCGACTTTAGCCAACCTCTTTCTATGAGACGCTCCAAAAAAATATCCAGTATTTGTTCTTCCTGACCACCACTCAACAAGCGAGTACGAAATTCACTCAGAACTGAAAAGTCAAAGCCAGAGTCGGCTAGCTCTAGGCCAAGCGCATACTTCCAGTCAATTCGACTTCTGACGGCTTCTGCGGTCTGTCGATCTGACAAGTTCTCTGCGAACTGCATGACGGAGACTAAAGCCAGTCGCCACGGGCACTGGGCGGGCTGTCCATGCGTTGAAAATAACGTTTCAAAATTGTGATCGCTATAAATTGAACCGAGTTCATCGCGGAGATTCAGATAGCGGTTGCCTTTCGGGAAAACCTGATAGGCAATGCGGGCGGTTTCTTCTGGTACTGAGTCATTAGGTTGAACTTTTAGCATGAGTCCATTCCTTCTAGCGCTTCATTTAGGACAGGAAATTACTAGCTAAATTTTGGCACAGACACTGAATTTTGACTTCGCCAACAGTATCCATTACTACTCAAACCCGATCAACGCCTAGAACTTTCGGCGGCGGTGAAAATGCACCATTTGAATGGGGTGGCTTATATCTTCGGTCACCTGCTGAGATGGCGATCGCCGAAGAATTGAACAACCGGGGGATTCTGTTTTTTGCCAATGTCCGAGGGCGGGTTAGCACTGCTCAGTCACCAATATCTGAACTTCAAAGCAATGGCAGGGTAGAGCTTGATTTTTTGGTTTTTAAGGATGGAAAAGCCATCATTTTAGAAGTCGATGGCAGGCAACATAATGACGGCGGGGCAAGGGATAGGGACTATGCAAAAGATAGATTGATGTTGCGAGAAGGTATCCAGACAGCTCGTTTCACGGCTAAGGAATGCTTGAGCGGAACCGTTGATGTGATCAATGAGTTTCTGTCTTTGTATGAATAAAAAAATATCTCTATCAATTTGGGCGATCGCCGTCTTCGTGCTTTTGATGCCAATTCCTTAGCGCACGATTTTCCCCTTTTTCTGGTGTGATCCCTAAAAAGATAAAACTTTTATCTGAAACAAATTTTTCATTCTTGCGAGATTACCTCAATCACCTTGCCGTCCAAATCTGCCTTGGCGGTAACTGAATTTAAAACAACGCCGCCTAAAGCATTCTTTCCTCTGAAGGTGGTGCCCACAATCAAGTAGTCACCATTATCGACGTAGCGCGTCTCTTCATGTTTGTATGACTTTGGGTCGTTCATTGCCTTCTTAATCAGCTTCGTCAGTTCGATGTGGCTACCATCCCACGAACTAAAACCAGCTTCGATTCTTTTCCTTCGCTGCTCTGTCATTGCTGGCTTTGTTACTGCTGGCTCTGTTACTGCTGGCTCTGTTACTGCTGGTTGAACTGTTGGCTCTAAATCCTTTTTTTTGGGTAAAATAGCAAAGGAAAATACAGCAACGCCAAGACCTCCTATAACTAGTATGAAGAAAGAGTCTCTGGTACTTTTTTTCATTTAACGCTCCAAGTTTTGTCACAGAGTCTACACTGTTTTTGTCCTGCTTTCTCCATGAAACGGTATAGATTTAGTCAACAAAAAACTACCGTTCCCAGTGGCTTTAAAATATTACTTTTATTATTTTTATTATTTGGATTCTGTGGGATTAGTCGCGGGTGATTCTGTCTTTTTCGATGGCGGGGGAATGATACCCAATGCAGTCAAAATGATGGTGATGATGCTTAGGATTAATCCTGCGATTAAATTAATTTTGAAAGTTCCGTACATGGTCAAATAGTAAAGGTTTTTCCACAATCAGAGCATCGATAACGCTGGGAACCGTTTCTGTTTTTTGCGTGGCGTGAAATGTTGCGTGATTCACAATCGGGGCATTCTAGAGGGCTATCTTCCAGCACTGCGTGATTGTGTGAACCCAGTCTGTATAGGTGATCGAACCATTCCCGCAGTGCGGGGTTCTGTGTGATTGCGTGATCCTGCGCGGGGGATGTAGGGGGATGTAGGGGGATGCGATCGCCGCCATGAATTTGATTAATGGGGAGTAGGTTTAAAGGCTGATTACCTTGGATTCTGTACTGCTGATATTGGTGGTGAGTCGGATGCAGCGCGGGGCAATTTCTGACACTCCCAGAGAGCATACAAGGATAAGATTGGCTCTCCACAAAAAGCCGTTTTTCGTCGCCTGCTTTCCACTTTTCAGCCTCATCTAATGCACTTGCACCCAGCAAAATCAAAACGTAATTGTTACGGAGCTTTTTACTAATGCCCATATCTTCGACATTCTGGGAATGGCAAATAATAATCGCGGTCATGCCGACTTTGCGCCCCTCACAACCCAATCGGGCGATCGCCGTTTCGATGAATGATGGGTTAGCAAATTTGCTCTGACATTTTCCCAGCTCGTCCAGAACAATCACCATCGGTTCAAACTCGCTTACCCCATCAGCTAGGGCATCATAGCGGCGATCCATTTCCTTCACATACTCAATCAATTGACGCTCAATGTCTCGGATACGACCGACAGAAGTTAAGCCTAGTTGCTGCCAAATTTTATTAAAGTGCGGGTCACAAATGATGATTTTTTTTGGCTTGTCTTGAGTCAGCAAACCAAGTAAAAAGCAGGCGACGGACGTTTTACCATACCCAGAGTTACCCGCAATGATTATCCCTACCGCCTCCCATAGCAGACGTTCCCAAGCGTATAACCCAGAGTTCTGAGGGTTAGCATCATTGGCAGGCATTAACGCCGCTTGCTGCTGTGATTTGGGCTGTAATGATGGGATCTGCTGTGCCTGAGTTTCGATAAACAGGTCATTCCGCATAACTTCTCTCTGGGAGTAGTATGGCGATCGCCGTTCAATCTGTCTGACCTTAGCCACTCCTAACCCAGCACTGATTGCAGACATTCCCGACAATGCCAAGCGCACATACTTAAACCGCTGGAAGTCCAGAGAATTACCACCCAGACAACCGAGGGCAAAAAGCCATAGACAGGCGACTACAGCCCAATCTCTCCAAACCTCATCATGTTCCGTCAAAGGTTTATTAAATAGCACCGAGCATCACCCCCAAACCTAACGCGCAAACGCCAACAAACCATCCTGTCAAACCTTGCTCCGTGTCGTCCCAAAATAAGGCGGCGGCTAACCCAATCAAGGCAGCAACGCCGAAGATAATCACGATGGAAAAACTCAAAACTGGGATGATTCTTGCTGCTATTTTCATGAAATTAGAAAAGGCGATCGCCATCAGACAACCGCCAACAAAATAAAAATAGTTCATTCGATTACTTCCACATCGATTATTACTTTGCTGCTCTCTGTCTGACGCTCTGGAGATAGCCGCCTATCTGACTTTGACCTGCCTGCTGTACCGTCTCCAACA
>JBARRZ010000151.1:0-11835 GCA_049644465.1 Limnothrix sp. | reverse complement strand
TGGTTAGATCGTGTTGATATTCCTGCCACGAATATTCATCCAATGCCAACCGCTGCGGCAGATCCAGCTCAAGATGCGGCGACTCATGACCAAGAGCTAAAGAATTTCTTTTCTGCATCCAGCGACCAGATGCCTCGTTTTGATATCATTCTGCTCGGCATGGGTGATGATGGCCACACAGCGTCTTTATTCCCGTTTACACCGGCGCTTGATGTGGGCGATCGCCTAATTACAGTCGGTGAAAAACAAGGCGAACCCAGAATTACCTTTACCGTGCCATTCATCAATGCAGCTCGTAATGTCATTTTCCTGATCGCCGGTGCAAACAAACAAGAAGCATTACAAAAAATCTTCCATAGCGACGCCGATCCAAAAGCCTATCCCACCAAACTCATTGCACCAGATGAAGGTTGCCTGTGGTGGCTGCTAGATGCAGAAGCCGGCGCAGAGCTTTCTCCCGATGAGAAATAGCAGTAAATTTAAGGTGAAGACATTGATTTAAACTCTACTAAAGCCGCAAAAAATCACTGATTTACTGAAGATTTATTCGAAGAAAACAGTGTATTTACGCAGCAACAGAAAAATCAAGATAAGATTTGTCAGAGAACGACAGAAAATCTAGTCTCTCACCGTATTGATTCTCTATTCGCGCGAAACGTAGTTATGATTAGTTGCCCAAATTGTAATCACCAAAACCCTGACGGCGCAGTGCAATGCGAAGCTTGCTACACGCCCTTGCCGTTGGCGATCTCCTGTCCGCAATGTGGAGCATCTGTCCAAGAAAATGCAACCTTTTGTGGTCAATGTGGTTTTAACCTAAAAGCTAATGCCACAAGCAGTAACGGCACTAATACAGAAGTCCCTTCGACAGTTGTTCCGCCGCAACCTGACGCTTCAGAAGCAGACTTCGATCTTATTGAAATACCAGAGATTGAGATACTGGAGATCGAAGAATCTACACCGGCACTGGAGCCTGATGCTGCAGCCTCGCCAGAACCGGAAGCACAACCGACTGCCCCTGCGGCGACGATGATCCAAACACAATCGGCAAAGTTACTTCATGTCCAAACAGATGTACCTTTGACGATCGCCAGTGGTTTGTCTGTCGTACATATTGGCAAACCAAATGATGTTGTACCGCCAGATATTGATGTATCGGGTTTCCCTAATTCTGAGGTGGTTTCGCGAGTCCATGCTGATTTGCGGCTAGAGGAAGGGTCTTATTACATTGAGGACACAGGTAGCTCAAATGGGACTTACATCAATCATGTGCCTTTGACTGTTGGTAATCGTCATCGTCTCCGGGCAGGCGATCGCATTGCGTTAGGTAAAGGCGATAAGGTGACGTTTATTTTCCAAATGTCTTAATTTCTGATAATTCGTACTTTTCGTTTTGTCCATAATTATTAAAAGCCCCGCGAAACTCATTGAGTTTCGCGGGGCTTTAGTTGAAAATTAAGTGAATGATGTAAGCAAAAAGTATCAACGTGCTTTTGGAGATTATGCAGCGCTTATTTCAAAGCGACGTCAGTCACGCCCGCAGATTCTAACAATGCGTCCCATTGTTCAATAACGGCACTAGAGGCCGTACCTTTAGCGAAGTCTTTTTCTAGAAGGGCGATCGCATCGTACCAAATCTGCTCATTGATATAAGCGTTGGCAAGGACCTCGACATCATCGGTATTATTTAGGCTGTTAACCAGCGTTTGGCTAGGTGCAACACGTCTCACCCAACCATGGGCAAAAAGCGTTTCTGACAGACTAAAGTCTTGCGTAAAACCTTCGAGTAACCAGAGGTAATTTTTGCCTTCTTCGAGAGGTGATAAGCCCGCAAATTTGGGTAAATCAACGCGAAGTACTTGGTTCTCTAGTTTGACGTTAAACCTAGCGCGATAAACTTCTGAGCCTTCTTCGTCAAGCAGCAAAAACTCTAATGTGTCTACGTTAGGCTGGCTCGCAAATTCTGGTACATATACGAGGAAGCTCGGAAAGGCTTCTGTCGTCACGCCAAAATTATGGTCTTGGGGCACAAGGGGTAATAAGCGGGGGGTCAGATCTTCGGGAGAACCGGAACGGGTTCCGCCTTGGGAGAGGTTGCCGGGAGTACCGAGGCTAAAGGGCGGTTGATATTTCTGACTTTCCCATTTTTTGGGGATGCCTTGGGCGGAAAGGGCTGTTGTGCTGAGTGCGCAGGCGATCGCCGCTAAGCTTACACGTTTAAGGGCTGGGAAAAGAATTTGTTTAAAGCTGAGAAATGAGTTGCTCATGACGAATTGATGGTTAGTGTAGTGCGATAGTGCCTGATCTATTGTTTTATTGTGCCCATTTTCTGCTGAAGATCTAACCATTCTGTCTGGATGATGTTGACAGATTCAGGCGGTTGATCTGCAGCCCAATCAAGAAAAAGACTTAGGGCGTCATGGGAAAAGCCGTTAGCTTGGTACAGCGAAACGGCTTCAAGTGGTTCGGCAGTAGCAATCGCACTCTGCAAAGTTTCATCAATGGGAACGCGGGTCACTTGTTGCGTAATGGTGACATCTTGGCGGCGATCGCCCCAATCACAGACCAGTGTAATTTCCCAATTCTGAGTCTCACCTGCCGCCAAAGGTTTTGCTGCAACCGTACGAGGCAGCTGCATCGTCATCAAACCTAAATTTGGCGTCTGTGCCGTCTCATTATGCTGAAGCGGGTAATCCCAAAAATACAGCTCAGCTGCGTCAGTATCTGTGACTCGAATTTGCAAATTTTCCGCTTGATTCTCCGGTAATTGCCACACAATTTGGGGATAGGCACTCGTCGTTGATTGGGCGACCTCACCACTGGGCGCAAAGGCAAATGCCGCTGTATCTGCTAGACAGACATCTGTCGTTTCGGCGATCGCCCCCGGTGCCAAAAGAGCAACACAGCCCAAACCGAGCAGCCCTTGCCATGCACAACGAGACATCGATAAATCAATTTTGTGTCGAGATTTTTGTTGAGAAGAAATGTTCATATAACAATTCAGTGCCTATGACTGTGATATTTAAAGATGAGAAATTGTCTGAAAAAGTTTCCATGAATGAGTCCACAGCAGGCGATCGCCCAAAAGCATGACTCATCACTACACCAATACTATTTTCAACCAAGATCCCAACAAATCCCGACAACTTTAAAAACTCTTGCCAAAACCCCATTTTTCTCACCCCTTTTTAGCCCGATTCCAGTAACGGAGTTTTCCAGAACAACGATATACTGATCCAAATGACGTAAACATTCTGTAATCCCTGCCCCGATACATCACATCGAATCCATCGCGCAGGACAAAAGAACCCCTATGAACTCAGGAATTGATCTTCAAGGTAGCTTTATCGAAACCCTCCAATCCCTTGGATTGTCGTACGAGATAGCCAAAACAATTTGGTTGCCTCTCCCACTGTTGCTAATGATTATCGGTGCCACAGTCGGAGTCCTCGTCGTAGTTTGGTTAGAGCGAAAAATTTCCGCAGCCGCCCAGCAGCGAGTTGGCCCAGAATATGCAGGCCCCCTCGGTGTTTTACAGCCCGTTGCCGACGGCCTCAAACTCGTTTTCAAAGAAGACGTAACCCCCGCTAAAACCGATCCCTGGTTATTTACCTTAGGGCCAGCGATCGTCGTAATTCCTGTATTTTTGTCCTACCTCATCGTTCCTTTTGGGCAAAATCTCGTCATCACTGACCTCAACGTCGGTATTTTTTTGTGGATCTCCCTTTCCAGCATTGCCCCAATTGGCCTGCTAATGGCCGGTTACTCTTCCAACAACAAATACTCTTTACTAGGTGGGCTCAGAGCCGCCGCCCAGTCGATTAGCTACGAAATTCCACTCGCCTTAGCTGTATTAGCCGTCGTGATGATGTCTAACAGCCTCAGCACCATTGACATCGTCGAGCAACAATCCGGTTACGGTATCCTCGGCTGGAACATTTGGCGTCAACCCATTGGCTTTTTGATTTTTTGGATTTCTGCTCTAGCTGAATGCGAACGCTTGCCTTTTGACCTTCCAGAAGCAGAAGAAGAACTCGTTGCAGGCTATCAAACCGAATATGCCGGAATGAAGTTTGGCCTATTTTATGTCGGTTCTTATGTCAACTTGGTGCTCTCTGCGCTGATCGTTTCTATACTTTATTTAGGCGGCTGGGAATTTCCGATTCCTCTAGATCGTTTAGCCGGTTGGCTCGATGTCCCCCCTGAAACAAGCTGGTTACAGGTAATCACAGCTTCTTTAGGTATTGCAATGACTCTAGTCAAAGCCTATGCCTTAGTCTTTATCGCAATATTACTCCGCTGGACTTTGCCTCGTGTACGCATTGACCAGCTCCTTAATTTTGGTTGGAAATTCTTATTGCCTGTCGCTCTCGTAAACTTACTGTTAACGGCAGCATTAAAGCTCGCATTTCCGTTTGCCTTCGGTGGCTAATTTTTTCTGTTCTGTGTTTTGTTCACCCTTGAGAAATTAAAACTGATGTTTAAAATCCTCAAACAAGTTGGCGACTATACAAAGGAAGTGGCCCAAGCTGCTAAATATATTGGTCAAGGTCTTTCTGTAACGTTTGACCATATGCGCCGTCGCCCCGTCACTGTTCAGTATCCTTATGAGAAACTCATTCCTTCTGAGCGTTTTCGCGGCAGAATTCACTATGAGTTTGATAAGTGCATTGCCTGTGAAGTCTGTGTTCGGGTTTGTCCCATCAATCTACCTGTTGTGGATTGGGAATTTGATAAAAGCACAAAGAAGAAAACGCTAAAGCATTACAGTATCGACTTTGGGGTGTGTATCTTCTGTGGTAATTGTGTGGAATATTGCCCGACTAATTGTTTGTCAATGACGGAAGAGTACGAGCTGGCTACGTATGATCGTCATGATCTGAACTTTGACAATGTGGCGTTGGGCCGGTTGCCTTATAAGGTGACTCAAGATCCGATGGTGACACCGATGCGTGAGCTTGGCTATTTGCCTAAAGGTGTGATTAGTCCTCATGATTTACCGGAAGGTGCTCAAAGAGCTGGGGAACATCCTGAGGATATTCTTGAGCGTCTTAAGGCGGAGCAATCGAAGCAGGAAGAAGCTGAAGCTGAGAAAGCTTAGTCAGTGTCTAGATAGCATCGTAATCACGACAAGATGTGTATTCAGTAGGAGTTTAATCAAAGAAAGTGAATTTAGCAGAAGGTGTTCAGATTGTTGCGTTTATCATCTTGACGGTGATGATGCTGGGTTCGGCTCTCGGAGTTGTGCTTTTTGACAACATTGTCTACTCGGCGTTTTTGCTGTGTGGTGTGTTTCTTAGTATTTCGGGATTGTATATTCTGTTAAATGCTGATTTTGTAGCGGCAGCGCAGGTGCTCATTTATGTGGGTGCGATTAATGTGCTAATTTTGTTCGCCATTATGTTGGTGAATAAGCAGGAGGATTATAGTCAGATTCCGCGTCGTTGGATTCGCCAAGGTTCTACTGCTATTGTCTGTGGTGGTTTGTTTGCGGTATTGGGGACAATGGTCTTGATTACGCCATGGAAAATTTCTGTGCTTTCTCCTGCGGCTGTGGGCAGCTCTGTGGTGGCGATCGCCAAGCATTTTTTCAGTGACTTCCTCTTACCGTTCGAATTAGCCTCGATTTTGTTACTGATTGCGATGATCGGTGCAATTGTCCTAGCTCGCCGCGATATCATTCCTGAGATCACTGAATCTCCAGAGGGAAGTACCGGATTGCAATTACCCGAACGTCCCCGCGAATTGGCTTCTAGTAACCTCAACTCTGAACAAAATTAATCCGCTCGATCACAATGCAAATTCAACTCGAATACATCCTAGTTCTCGCCGCAGCCCTTTTTTGTATCGGCATTTATGGCCTTGTTACCAGCCGTAATGCTGTGAGGGTTTTGATGTCTATTGAACTTCTTTTAAACTCCGTCAATCTGAATTTTATGGGCTTTTCGAATTTTCTCGATCCGGGCGAAATCAAAGGTCAAGTCTTTACTGTTTTTGTCCTTACTGTTGCTGCTGCAGAATCTGCGGTTGGTCTGGCAATCATCTTAGCGATCTACCGTAATCGCGACACCATTGATATGGAACAGTTTAATCTTTTGAAATGGTGAATTGGGCCTTGCTCAATTAACAAAGCACAGCTTTATTTTGATGAGAGAGTTCAGTTTATCTGGCTCTCTTTTTTTTGCACAAAAGATAAGGTGGGGAAATATGATTAGAGCGTATGAAAACTTAAGCTGATTAGTGAAGTTCTTGGGATAATATAGGTGCGATCTAAAAAACGCGATATTTTGGCTTAGTTACGTCATCCCCAAAACGCTTAGCAGCACAGCAAGATAAGGAAAATCAAATCATGGCTACGACATTCTCTCCCACTTCTACTCACCGACCAAATATTTGCGGCCAAGAGCAGGCAATTTCTGAGATTGTCAATCATAACGAAGTCATTTTTGGCGATCGCAGCGATCTAGATTTAGATCAGATTCAAGCCGGATTTGCCTGTGCGCTCCATATGCATCAACCCACCATTCCTGCAGGTGAGCACGGCGCATTAATTTGCAACTTGCAGCACATGATGGAAAATCCCCACGATGGGGATAATCACAATGCCAGCGTTTTTGCTTGGTGCTACAGTCGCATGGGAGAATTTATTCCTAGTCTTGTAGATGCAGGTTGTAGCCCCCGCATCATGTTGGATTACTCCGGCAATCTGCTTTGGGGTCTCAGACAAATGGGTCGGGAAGACGTGCTGGACAATCTCAAAAAAATCACTTGCGACGAAAAATATCAACCCTACACAGAATGGCTCGGCACAATGTGGAGTCACGCCGTAGCAACATCAACGCCTATCCCTGATTTGAAGCTGCATATTCAAGCTTGGCAGCATTATTTCGCAGAGATTTTTGGAGTAGAAGCGCTGAAACGTGTGAAAGGTTTTTCGCCGCCAGAAATGCATCTCCCAAACCATCCAGACAGCCTCTACGAATATATTAAAGCCCTTAAAGAATGTGGTTATCGCTGGTTGTTGGTGCAGGAATCTTCTGTAGAACACCTTGATGGTTCTGGTTTAACGCAAGATGAAAAATATTTACCAAATCGTTTGCTGGCCCGCAATTCTCGTGGGGAAGAAATTAGCATTACGGCTTTGATCAAAACTCAGGGTTCTGATACAAAATTGGTAGCACAAATGCAGCCTTATTATGAGGCCAAGAGTCGTGGTCGTCAGCAATTGGGTGGTCAGGATGTACCTTGTTTAGTTTCTCAGATCGCGGATGGTGAGAACGGTGGCGTGATGATGAATGAGTTTCCCGGTGGCTATAATCCGGCGTGGCATGACATCAAAAATGACGGTAGTGTTGTGGGTTTTAACGGTACAGAATATTTGGAACTGCTGGACAAAAAAGGTATTACGCTGGCGGATTATCCAGTTTGTCAGGCTGTGGGTCAGGCCAAAATCTGGGCGCGGGTGGATTTTGCGGAAACGACGACGGAAAAGGTCGAGGCGGCGATCGCCGATCTGAATGCTAACGATCATCAATTTCATATGGATGGTGCCTCTTGGACGAATGATCTGAGCTGGGTCAAAGGTTACGAAAATGTACTCGAACCGATGAACGAATTGAGCGCGAAATTCCACGAAAAATATGACCGTCTCGTTGCAGAAGATCCAAGTGTCACTAAGACCGAAGCCTATCAAACTTCTTTGCTGTACTTGCTCCTCGTGGAGACTAGCTGTTTTCGTTACTGGGGTCAGGGCACGTGGACTGATTATGCTCGCAAGCTCTATGCCGATGGCATGGCTAGTTTGGGCTAGAACGAAAACATAAAAAACTTGGTCGTGAATGCTCTCTCTTAATTTACGGGAGCATTTTTCTTTGGGAATACGCGCTTAGGGATTACCAGATTTCAACGATTTGCGTATGCTAGAAACAGGCTTTATCGACAGATACTATGCAAATTTATCTTGATTACAGTGCAACTACGCCAACTCATCCACGCGTGCTGGAACGGGTGCGGCAGGTTTGTGCTGAGCAATGGGGTAACCCTTCGAGCTTGCATGACTGGGGAAATCGCTCGGCAACGTTACTGGAAATGGCACGGATGCAGGTCGCGAGTCTGATCGGCGCGGCAAATCCTGACAATTTGGTGTTTACGGCAGGCGGGACGGAAGCGGATAATTTGGCGATTTTTGGCATTACAAATCGTGGCGATCGCCCGCAACACATCATCATTTCTAGCGTCGAACATCCCGCTGTCGCTAAGCCCGCAGATTATTTAGAAAAGCAAGGCTGGCAAGTAACCCGCTTACCCGTAGACCGTGATGGTCGGGTTAATCCCGTCGATTTGGAACAAGCCATCCAGAAAAATACAGTTTTAATCTCAATTATTTACGGACAGAGCGAAGTCGGAACCCTGCAACCGATTCAAGAGTTGGGGGCGATCGCCAGAAAACACAATATTCCTTTCCATACCGATGCCGTGCAAGTGGTGGGGCGCATCCTCATTGACGTCAGCACATTGCCTGTCGATTTACTTTCACTGTCGAGTCACAAAATTTATGGACTACAAGGTACTGGCGCGCTATATATTCGCGACGGTTTGGCGTTAGAGCCGATGCTTTTCGGTGGTGGCCAAGAAGGAACATTGCGCTCTGGAACCCAAAATATTCCCGGTATCGTTGCCTTGGGAATGGCAGCAGAATTGGCAGAAGAAAATCTCAATATTGAATCCCAGCGTTTGACCGACTTACGAGATTTTCTTTTTGAAAAAATGGCAGATTGCGAACATCTCCAACCGACAGGCAGTTTGCGACATCGTTTACCTCACCACGTCAGTTTTGTGATCAAACAAGACTCACCGTTGCTCGGTTTGACAGGCAAAACAATTGTGCGGCAAATGAACCTTGCGGGTATCGGTATCAGCGCCGGATCAGCTTGTCATAGCGGCACATTAAATCCTAGCCAGATTCTAAAAGCGATGGGTTATGAGAGTAGAATGGCTTTATCTGGGATCCGTCTTACGTTCGGTGCGGCAACGCAAAGAGAAGATATAGAATGGACGGCGATCGCCCTCAAACAAATCTTGCAACGGCAACTCTCTCCGCTGTTTGCTTAACTGGCTAGTAAACCCCATGTCCTCCGACTCTTCCGTGGATAATCTCGCTGAAAAAGAAGACAAAACGCAACATAAACAGAACGAATTCTATGTCCTGTATCTTTATGTTGCCGGAAAAACGATTAGATCTCGTTGGGCAATCAAAGAACTGCGTGGCATTTGCAATGAATATCTACCCAATCGCCACGAAATTCGGGTTGTTGATATTTTTGAGCAACCAGAACTTGCTGAAAGTGACCATGTAGTCGCCACGCCAACATTGATCAAGAAGTTACCGATGCCAGTTCGACAGTTTATTGGTGATATGTCCGACCACGAAAGCATGTTGTTCGGCTTAGATATTTGGTAAATGTGCGGTGGTAACCACCTCAGCCGCTATACTGACTAACGTTGCGTTTCAAGTTCGGACGGTCGGCTATGGCAGGGGAAAATCCTGAGGCAAATTTATCGCGCTCGTTGACCATTGTGGGGGTCGTCATTACTAGCATTTTTGTGGCGATCGCCCTTGGTGCTCCCCTATTACAAAACATTGGCTGGCTTAAAGATCCGCTCGATTCGCTCAGTTTTCCGATCCATGAACCGCCGAGCTGGGAGCATTGGTTTGGGACAAGTCGTCAAGGTTATGATGTGCTGTCTCGGACGCTTTTCGGAACGCAAGCTGCGCTCAAAGTAGTCCTGTTAGCAACGAGTTTGAGCCTGATTATTGGTGTGCCGTTGGGCATGGTGAGCGGCTATTTTGGCGGCAAGGTTGACCGGGTATTGCTCTTTTTTATGGACACAATCTACACGCTACCGGGCTTGTTGCTATCGGTGACGTTGGCGTTTGTGGTGGGTAAAGGGGTGATTAATGCGGCGATCGCCCTCAGCATTTCCTACGTGCCACAATATTTCCGAGTGGTGCGTAATCGAACAGCCAGCGCCAAGACAGAACTTTTTATCGAAGCAGCCCAAGCCATGGGCGCAACGCCTAGCCGCATTTTGTCGAAATATTTATTTTTTAACGTCATTCAAAGCGTACCCGTCCTCTTTACGCTAAATTCGGCTGATGCGATTTTAATTCTCGGTGGCTTAGGTTTTCTCGGTTTAGGTTTGCCCGACGGCACACCGGAATGGGGTCACGACTTGCGTCTAGCCCTTGATGCGTTACCGACAGGCATTTGGTGGACTGCTTTATTTCCCGGCCTAATTATGACGACGATGGTGACGGGTTTGTCGTTGATGGGCGAAGGTTTAAATACTTGGCTCAATCCTTCCAGCCGTGACTAATTTTTTAACGTGAATTTGGGGTAGGGAGATTTGGAGAAGAGAGGACGCGGAGACACGGGGACAGAGAGACACGGAGACAGAGAGACACGGAGATACGGAGACAAAGAGATACGGAGACAAAGAGATTTAATTGTGAGTCCTAAATTGAAACGTTTTCTACAACATCTCCCCATCACCCGCTCTCTCCTTCTCCGCGTCACGATTTCAAGATTACTTATCCGAACTCAGTTTTCTTTATGGTTGATTTTTTAACTGCTACTTGCCGTCTACTTCCAAAATGAGCTGGTCAAGTTCAAGCTGCATTTCCATAAGTACTCGCTGGTAGCAGGCTTCAACATAAGGGCGATCGCCAGCCGCTTCACGACCATATTTTTCAAAACGAATCGGCTTACAAACGCGCGTGTGCATCTGTGTCGGTAGCGGGAAATTTGGAAAAGGGCCAACTGCCAAACCCCATGGCAATCCCAAATACACCGGGAAAACCTCTGGATCGAGACCAAACAACCACGGCAAATTAAAAGTCTGGAGAAACTTTTTGACTGGCTCGTAAATGTCATCAATCACGTAAAGACTGTCATGCGCACCCCAAGAAATAGCTGGCACGATCGCCACCTCTTGCCGCAAAGCCAGCTTGATAAATCCCCGTCGCTCCGCAAAAAAAATCTTATCCCGTAGCTCATGGGGACGAAATACATCTTTGCCGCCACCGGGATACACCAAAACATCAGCCCCCGCTTTCAGTGCGGCGATCGCCATCCTCGGATGAGCCTCAACCGCACCCGCCTTGACAGCCATCTTCGCCAGCTCAGGAAACACTTTCCAAATGTTGCGGTGCATCAAACCGTAAGTCAGCCGCTCAGTCCCGAAATATTTGAACCAGTCGTACATCATCATCCACATATCAGGCGCGGCCAAACCGCCATTGTGAGAACCCACTACCAGCACATTCTCATCCGCCGGAATCAAGTCCCAGCCACTAGTCTGCACCCGAAAATAATACTTATAAAGCCACTCCCAAACAGGCATCCATTGTCGAATTGTCGCCGGATCTCGACCAGTTAGAGACCAACCATTCAAAGGCGGATCCATCGGGGGGAAAGGAGGGAAAAGCTGCATATATCGGCGTCTTAACTTTACATTTCTTAAGAAGTATGACACGTCTAGGAGCGACAAAGAGGAGTGAAATTTTGACAATAAAATTCATCATCCGAATTTGCCTCTGTACTTTCGCTCAACCGATTATTTCGTTTGCCCAGCTCGTAAAGACAATCACTTAGCCCGGCAATACCATTTATATAGTGCAAGACCTTCGGCTGAGATCAAGATCACACTATTAGTAGAGTTCAGAAAATAGAGGTTCGCTAGAATTTCATTAACCTTTACATTTTCGGAGAATTTCGTGAGTAATCAGTCTTATAAGCCGGGTGAATCAGCACCCACAAGTGGTCAGTACAAAGT
>JBARRZ010000150.1:0-47869 GCA_049644465.1 Limnothrix sp. | reverse complement strand
CCCCAAACCTTCTAGTGTCGGTATTGCACCAATTTCCACCTCATCAGGTAATGCTGGCAAACCGCTGGGCGTTGGCAAAGGCTGGGCAATCTTGGCATATTTTTCGACCGTTTTGCGGAACTGCGTGAAAACTTCCGGCACTTGGGGAATGCTAAAGGGAAGCTCCGCTGGATCGTGCAAGGTCGTTCCCCAGAAAGCTTTAATGGCAATGTTTCGTTGCTCGAGCGCTTTTTTTAGACGACTTTCAACTCCCGTTTCCTCGGAGGTCACTTCTTGATGCCAGTACACTGCATTTAGTTGCCACTGCTGACATAATTGCGGAATGATTTCTTCTGGTTTACCTTGGCGGACAATCAAATTACTGCCGAGTTTTTGCCAAGATTGACGCAGATCTTGTACGCTTTCTCGCAAAAATTGGCTGCGAAAATCACCCGTTTTAGGAAAATTCCAAGGTGTTTGGCCAAATTCGCGCGGATCGAAGCAATAAACTGGAAAAATCTGAGACTGTTGCTGGAGTGCTGTCTGGAGTGGTTGATGATCGTGTAAACGCAGATCGCGACGATACCACAGCAAAACTTTGGGATGAGTCATCAAAAACTGGAGGCTAGATATTAATGAAAAAAGTTGTACGTTAAAGCTTACTGATTATAACGAGCTGTAATATTTGGAAGTCTGAGGAAAGAAATGATGCGGGATTTATCTGTGTTGAAAATGTTGGCTTGGTTCGGTCAAGGTACGGAAAAAATAGGGTCATTACTGATCGCGATGTCGATGGTAACGGTCATGATGCCTGTTTCTGCCCAGCGATCGCCCACTAATTTGCAAGACGTAAATGGCCATTGGGCGCAACTCTGTATCCAGCATTTACATCAACGAAAAATTGTGACTGGTTATCCCGACCAAACCTTTCGTCCGAATGAACCTGTCACGCGCACCGAATTTGCGGCAATGCTGAACCGCGCTTTTTCAGAGCAGCCAACTCTGAGGTCTCAACGGGAATATGTAGATCTCGACGAAACCTACTGGGGACTCATTCCAATTTATCGCGCGACTCAAACGGGCTTTATGGAAGGCTATCCAGACGGTAGTTTTGCGCCGACAAAAAATATCCCCCGCTACGAAGTGCTGCTGGCGTTGGTGTCTGGCTTGAGCTACTCACCCCAAGGCGATCCGCAATCGATCATTCCTCAGTATTATGAAGATGCTAATTTGCTGCCGAAGTTTGCTTATCCGGCGATCGCCGCTGCCACAGAACAGCAACTCGTTGTGAACTATCCCAACGTTAAACAGCTCCAGCCCAAGCAATGGGCTAGTCGTGCCGAAGTTGCAAGTTTCCTTTGTCGCGCACTCAAGACGACTGGAACTGTCCCCGCTAAATACGTTGCCGGCGACTCGACTCTGATACCAAAAACAGGCGATCGCCCCACGACCCTACCCAGTATCGAAGGACGCTAAACAGCAAAAATCCGGAACAATTTAGTCAAACTTCACGAATACCCTGATCGTTTTGCACAAACCTTGTGCCAAGATAAAAACAAATAACCCAGACCACCTATCCCGTACCATGCCATGTCCCGATCCTTACCACTACCCGGTATTGCATAAGAGGACAGAACATAACCTATGCTGATTTTGAAACGGAAGGATGTAGACATTGCAAACGTCCAACATCCCAAACGGGATCAACCCATCCCAATCCTCAACTACCAAGGACAAACCTTCCGCTTGATTAGCGTATTCGGCGCCAATCAAGAAGACGAAGCACGAGGATTTTGGCGAGACCTAACCGACAATCAAGGCAAATTTTGTGTACTGCTAGAAGAAACAGAACGATTTAGCGTCTGGGGAAAAATCCGAATGGAGCAGCTCGGCAGTGAGGATGACGCCTCCAGCCGGATCTTGCCGCTCACCCAAGCCTGCATCATTTTGCTACAAACCGCCTACTTCGACATGGAAGACCTATTTGGCGCCAGACAAGCAGAACAATTTAGCAAAGAACTCATCGGCGTTTTACAACAATGGCGTTTCCCACAGATGCAGAACGCTCAAGAGTTAGGCAAAATTATTGACCAAGATCCCCTAGAAGGTTCAGTCCCACCATGGGAAGAACATCATCTGATCACCCTACTGCAAGAACTCTATCGGATTGGTAAAGCCTACTTTGGTAACGACAATTTCGCCCAAGGCATTGGTGAAGTATTAGTAGACATGCCCTCAGACGAGCAAAATTATTTTACAACTTGGCTCAGCCATTCACCGCTTGGTCAAATGTGGCGATGAATAATTGCTAATTACTCCGCGATTTTTTGTTTGTAGTAAAGCAAAAAAAAGCGAATTAAACCCAAACGAGTCTGTTGCTCGCTCCTTGAAGGGATACACTAGTAGAGCACGATTTTTCTCCTTCACTATTTTTCGTGAATAGCGTGCTAGCCTTACCGTTGCCATTCATCTGAAAACACGCTGCAGACAATATGAGTCCTCGTAAATTAACTGAAGTAGATAAAGAAGAGTTGTTAGTTGCCTATCGGGAGACAGCGGAAACGACCTCAACCTTAGCTGAACGTTATGGCGTGAGTAGTTCTACAATTAGTCGTTTTTTGAAGAGCCGTCTCAGTACAGAAGATTACGAAGATCTGATTCAGCAAAAGCGTCTTGGTCGTAGTAATAGTGTCAAGAAAGCTGAAAAGAAAGAGCCTAAAGTAGCAAAGAAGAAGGTCACTACAAAAGCATCAAAAACGCCCAAGCCTAAATTGGTTAAAGAAATTGAGGAGCAAGAGCCAGAAGAGGCTGTTGAAGCCGTTGCTGCGCCAGAGGAAGAATCGCTCCCTGCGACCAAAGTAATTGATGTTGCAGAGCCTGAAATTGAGCAGCAATCTTCGGAAAAACCCCAACGTCGTGTGCGGTCGCGTCGGACTCGCCCCAATAGTTCTGAAAAAAAACCTGTATTGGCAAAGGCTGAAGTTGAAGCTGAAAAAGCACCTGTTGCTGACACGCCAGAACCTGTTGATAAGAGAAAGCCAAAGGTGATAAAACTTGAATCAATGGATAATCAACAAGAGGATGACTCTGAAGAGATTAATCCTGATTTGCTCGCTCTCGCTCAAGAAATTAGTTTGGGCGATCGCCGACAAGCTCTCAAAGAACTCCTTGGGGATGACATTGGCGATGATGACGAAGACGAAGACGATGATTATAATGACGACGAAGACGACCAAGAAGAAGAGTCTTCTTCCCATGATCAGTCTGAGCAATTAGAAGAAGTCCAGATTTTACCTTTGGCTTCAGCTCGTTTTCCGCGTACCTGTTACGTGGTAACGGATAAGATGTCTGAACTGATCGCTCGCCCCATGCGAGAGTTTCGAGACCTTGGTCATATACCGGAGGAAGAAAGCACAAAGAAAACACTGCCTATTTTTGATAACCACCGTGTTGCTAAGCGTTTTACTCACGGGCGATCGCAAAAAGTTATCAAAGTCCCAGATGGAAGTTTATTTGCTAAGACAAGCACATGCTTAAAGGGTAGAGGTATTACTTATTTGCTACTTGGCGGGCAAGTATATCGACTATCTTAAATGATACGTTAACGGCTAGGCACTTATTACAATAACAATTTGTTTTTAAAGCCAACCTCTTTTATAAAAGTTGTCTTCCAAATAAAATCAACTATCTGACAAATCGTCTTTCTTGATGGTCAATTGTTATTTGAAATGCGTAGCTTCTTTTTTAAATGCTAACTAAGAGTATTAGAGAATACGATGAATTACTTTCCAAAGATTAGCATTATTACTCCAAGCTATCAGCAAGGTCAGTATATTGAAGAAACAATACAATCAGTGTTGTCACAAAATTATCCCAATTTAGAATATATCATTGTTGACGGGGGAAGTACGGACGAAACAGTTAGCATTATCAAAAAGTATGCAGATAAAATTGCATATTGGGTTAGTGAAAAAGATAGAGGACAGACACATGCTATTAACAAAGGCATAAGACAAGCAACAGGTGAGATTATTGCTTATTTAAATAGTGATGATTACTATTTGCCAGGTACTCTTTTAGAAGTTGGTAGCCAGTTTAGAGACGATCCAAATATCGATTTACTCCATGGCAAGTGTCGGTACGTCAATGAGAAGGGAGATAAGATTGGAGAACATTTAGGCGATATTAAATCCTTTGATGAAATAATCGATTTATGGAATGTTTGGTGGAATAAAAGACAATTTGTTCAGCCTGAAGTATTTTGGTCACGTAATATTATGAAAGAAGTAGGCTTGTTCAACGAAGAATTATATTACGTGATGGACTACGAATATTGGAGCCGTATTCTGCTAGCTAAAGGTACTGTCGTGAAAGCGGATCAAGAATTGACGTGTTTTCGTTTAACAGATATCCAAAAATCAAACGACAGTGGAAAAGTTGCTGACGAACTTAGAGGTGTAGTAAAAGAATGGCTATGGGATAGTCGTATTCCCATTAGTGCTTACAAACGACTTCAACTACAAGGGGATTGGATTTACGATACTATTTTTACCGTAGCGATTCAGAAATCAGTCGAAATAGCAGAACCTAAATCAAAACGCTGGATTAAAATATTTAAAGCGATTTTACTAAATCCTAAAATTTTTCTAAGTAGATCATTTAAAAAAAAGCTGAGTACTTTAGCAAGAAAATAAAAGTAGAGTGTCTAATCTTCTTAAAGACAAAAGAAAACTAAGCACTTAACGTAGAAGGAAGTGAAAACTCAAGTGACATTACCAGAATAAATGCTATAAAATATGTGATTAATACTAAAAAACAACACAATGGCATCTTTAGGTAAACTTTGGCTAAATTTTCAAGAAAAATATAAGCATGGATTAGATGTTGCTTATTATCGTGATTTTGTTCGCCCCAAAATTTTTGATGCTCAGCCCATCGTAAATACAGTAGATAATTCTTGCTGTGAACTTCATGTATTGACTTCTTCTAAGGATTGGATGAATTTAATCTGGTCTTTGAAATCATTTTACTTCTACTCAAAACGTAGTTATGCGTTGTGTATTCATGAAGATGGTGGAATTTCGGAAGAAAATATTCGCACTTTACAAAGTCACTTTCCTAATGCTCGAATTATTCGGAGAAAAGATGCTGACAAAGAAATTTTTGATTTTCTAGAAGGCTATCCACGGTGCTTGGAACTTCGAGAAAATAATCTTTTGTCTTTGAAAGTATTTGATTTTTTGTATTATCTACAGTCTGATCGGATGTTTTTGTTTGATAGTGACTTGATATTCTTTTCTGAACCGAAAGAACTATTAGAGAGAATTGAAAATCCTGAGTATCAGCTAAATACGGTTAATGGTGACGTTTCAAGTGCTTATACTGTTAAGCCTGAAGTTGTCAAAGAGTTGCTGGGTTTTGAGCTTATCGAGCGTTTTAACTCTGGTTTTGGTTTGATTCATAAAGAATCTCTCAACTTGGACTGGATTGAAGAATTCTTGGGGTTGCCGGATGCTATTGGTCATTTCTGGCGTATTGAGCAAACGACGTATGCGCTATGTAGTTCTAAGTTTGGTACGGAGTTATTGCCTCCTGATTATGATGTTCATCTTGAGGGCGATCGCGGGACTTCAGAAATGCGACATTATGTTGGTGCTATTCGTCATCTTATGTACGGAGAAGGTATGCGCGAATTGCAAAAGCAAGGTTTCTTGAAAGAGTTAGCTAAGTAGGAATTTCTTGATGACAGAGTCTCATCGACAAATGAGCGTTTTGATGATGCCTGATTACCGTGTGGATAATCCATATCAAACTCTCTTGGCTGATTCACTAGAAAAACAATTGATATCTGTTGATTTTTGTCATGGATATAGGCGAGTTTTCCCAATTTATCGCCAATGGAGGATAGATCGAGAAAGTGTTTTACATCTTCATTGGCTCAATCCTTATTTGAAAGGAGAGAACGTTTTAGTCAAGCTTATTTACTGTTTGAAGTTCTTAGTTGATATCGCCTTAATCAAAGCGAGCAAAACTAAAATTGTTTGGACTGTCCATAATTTAGTATCTCATAATGCTAAATTTCCTCGGCTGGAAAAATGGACAAAACAATTTTTTTTGAAATCAGTTGATCACGTGATTGTTCATAGTGAGGCTGCGAAGGAATCTGTTGTTCAAGCTTATGAACTGAACGATGAAAAAATTTCTGTTGTTCCTCACGGTCATTATCGTGATGTCTATTTACCGGCGATCGCCCAAGCAGAAGCACGAGAGCAATTAGGATTGTCGCCTAATGGCCTACTCTTCTTGAATTTCGGGATGTTACGCCCCTATAAAGGTGTGGAAAAACTATTGGAAATTTGGTGTTCTCAGCATCAATTATTGGCTGAAGCTCAACTTTTAATTGCTGGCAAAGCTTTGGATTCGGATTATGGCAAAGAGTTAGCGGAACAGGCTGCCTGTGCTAAAAATATTCGATTAAACGATGAGTTTGTTGACAACGAAAAGATACATCTTTACTTTAGTGCCGCTGATATTGTCGCTTTGCCCTTTAATCAAATTTTGACTTCTGGTAGCTTGCTTTTAGCTATGTCTTATGGCAAACCGATTATTGCGCCACGTTCACCAAGTATTGAGGAGACACTGAGAGGAGCGACCGATTTTCTTTATAGTCCTGAAGACTCAAGTGGTTTGCTGAGAGTAATTCAAGATAGTATTGGAAGAGACTTAGCCTTGCTAAGCCAGAATGTTTCCATAGCTTGCGATCGCCTCAACTGGCAAGATATTGCTAGCGCGACGAAAGCAATTTATCGACCAGAATAATCAGCGATGAACCCAAAAGTCAGTATCTTAATTCCTTGTTATAACGCAGAAAGATGGATTGCTCAGGCAATTGAAAGCGCTCTAAATCAGACTTATCCTAATAAAGAAGTGATCGTTGTTGATGATGGCTCTACCGACAATAGCCTGAGTGTTATTGAAAGTTTTGGCGATCGCCTCATTTGGGAAACAGGAGAAAACAAAGGAGGGAATGTAGCCCGCAATCGGTTACTTGAATTAAGCACAGGTGAATGGATTCAGTACCTAGATTCTGACGATTACTTGCTCGACAACAAAATTGAAAAGCAAGTTGATTTTTTAGCACAATTTCCCAGCGTAGATATTATTTATAGCCCCAGTATCTTTGAATATTGGGAAGAAAATGACGCGCCACAACAAGAGATATTAGACATTCCAAAACCTCATGATCCTTGGTTTTTATTGGCTTTATGGCACTTGCCCCAAACAGGTAGTCCATTATGGAAAAAGAGTGCCATCTTAGAAGTAGGCGGCTGGAAAACAGAGCAACCATGTTGTCAAGAACATGAACTATATCTTCGATTATTGAAAGCTAATAAACAATTTTTATATTGTGACCAAGCTCAATCCGTTTATCGTCAATGGAGTGATTCTACTGTCTGTAAAAAAGATAAAAGTCTTACCTATAAGCACCGCTTACAGATCATTGATGACTTAGAGTCACACCTGAAGGAAAAAAATCTGCTCAATGATCTTCGTTTGCACGCTATCAATGAATCTCGCTTCGCTTGTGCGCGTCTAATTTGGCTATTCAATAAATCTTGGGCCAATGATATTATTAAAAAAATTCATCTTCTCGATACAGATTTTGAGCCTCCTCATCATTTAGCACCGTCAATATATAAACTAATATATAAAGTAACAGGCTTTGAGGCGGCAGAAACATTCGCTAAAATAAAGCGATCACTTACAAGCTTTTATTGAAACTTTTGCAATTATGTTACCCAATTTAGTTATTATCGGAGCGATGAAAAGTGGAACAAGTAGTTTGCACCGCTACTTGAATTTTCATCCCCAAATCTATATGTCTGGCTTGAAAGAGCTAGATTTTTTTATTCTTGAAAAGAACTGGAATAAAGGAATGTCTTGGTATGAAGAGCAGTTTGCCACAGAGAAGAAAGATGTGAAAATATATGGGGAATCTTCTCCCAATTACACAAAGTCTCACATTTTTTCTGGAGTTCCTGAAAGAATGTTTGGAGTTATCCCTCAAGCGAAACTAATTTATATTTTGCGCGATCCAGTCAAAAGAATTTTATCCCATTATTATCACCAAGCTGTTGATTCCAAAGAGGCTTTATCTCTTAATGAAGCTCTAGCAGAAAAAGATAGTAACTATTTGCTAACAAGCCGCTATTATTTTCAGCTACAAAGGTTTTTGAATTGCTATCCTAAAGGGCAATTATTTGTTATGTCTTTGGAAGACATGAATAAGCGCCCTGCAGAAACTTTAGCAAATGTGTTTGAATTCTTAGGGGTTGATCCATCTTTTACTCATCTTGATTTTGCGAAGAGCCATCATCTATCATCAGATAAGAAAAAGATTAATAGCGTAGGTCGAGTTGTTGCCAAGTTTCCCGCTGGAATGAGACTATGTTCAAAATTTCCTTCCTTATTCACTGAAAGTCTAGACTATCCTGAACCAAGCTCGGATACTCTTGAATTAATTAAAGCGGAGTTGAATTCAGATATTAATCGGTTGCGGCTTGAAACAGGAAAGCAATTTTCGGAATGGATGCTGTAAAACATGTATCAGCTATTGGGAAATGTAGAT
Organism: Limnothrix sp.; assembly: GCA_049644465.1. Taxonomy (GTDB): domain Bacteria; phylum Cyanobacteriota; class Cyanobacteriia; order Cyanobacteriales; family MRBY01; genus MRBY01. Next base: position 39,261 of record JBARRZ010000150.1, on the reverse strand, counting down.
AAATGAAAACAATTTTACCTATTAGTGCATTAATACCGACGAGGAATAGAGCGGACGCTTTTCAGCGAACTTTAGAAAGTTTGGCTTTACAAGATCATCAACCTTTTGAGATGGTTGTTGTTGATGGTTCTGATGATCAATCTACTAAAAAAATATGCGAAAATCCTATAGTGAATTTATCCACGAAAATTCACTATTATTCTGCGGTGAAGCTTGGTGCAGCAATTCAAAGAAATCAGGCGATCGCCCACGCAACTCAGGACACTATTTGGCTATTGGATGATGACATTTTGTTGGAACCCCAATGCTTAGAGCGTCTTTGGAATGGGCTACAGTCGAATCCTAAGATGGGAGGGGTCAATGCAATGATTACTAATCAAAAATATACACCTCCCGGTCGCGTTAGCCGAGCTTTGTTTGAGTTTTTGTACGGTGAAAAACTTGAAAGCTATGCTGGGAAATGTATTGGTCCAGCTCTGAATTTATTGCCAGAAGATCGCGACGAATTGCCGGAAATTATGCCAGTAGAATGGTTGAATACAACTTGTGTTTTGTATCGTCGAGAAGCTTTACCTGATCCATTATTTCCGACTCATTTTACTGGCTATTCTTTAATGGAAGACGTCACTTTGTCTTTGACTGTCGGTAAGCAGTGGCAGCTAGCAAATGCGAGAACGGCAAGAATTTTTCATGATAGTCAACCGGGCGATCATAAAAACAATGAAAAAGTGTTGTCTCAAATGGATTTGGTCAATCGGCATTTTGTCATGACTAAAATACTTGAACGTGAAACGGCTTCTGATTATCTAAAATTGACTGTTTTGCAGTTGTTTGCGATCGCCGCTCTATTCGGGAAAGAAGGTAACGTGCAAAATTTACCAGCCGTTGTCCAAGGGAAAATCGGAGGGGTGTTCGAAATTATGCGCAATCGTAATAAGCAAGTTGCTGAAGATGTTTAAGCTGGCTGACCGAATTACTATCGCTTTACAATCACGTGCGCGTAATGCTTATTGGCAAACGCGCGGCGTCAAACTTGAAGGTTAGATCTGGTTACAGGCGATTGAAATCCCGCGTAATCATCACGAAATCACAATCGAAAAGGGTTGTGCTTTGGATCGGGGTATCGTGTTGTTGTGCAGCGGGGATCCACAAGCAAGTCCCAAGATTATTATTGGAGAAGGGACGTATATTAATCGAAATGTTTTTCTTGACGCGACAAAGCTCATCAAAATCGGTAAACTGTGCGGCATTGGCCCCGGCTGTTATCTCACCGATCACGACCATGGGTTAAACCCAGCGCTTGCTCCTTTAGAACAGGATTTAATTTCTGAGTCAACTTATATTGGCGATCGCGTTTGGATTGGGGCGAATGTGACGATATTGAAAGGTGTTACTATTGGCGAGGATGCTGTGATTGGTGCTGGTAGCGTCGTTACGAAAAATATTCCTGCGCAGGCGATCGCCGTGGGTAATCCAGCTAAAGTTATTCGTTATAAAACTGATTGATCTATGCTTATTTCTTTAGGTAAATCGACATGACTGTTTGCGATGTTAGTGTTGCCATTCCTACTTATCAAAGGCAAGATGATCTACTTTTAGCGATTGAAAAAATTCAAGAATGTGATCCGCAGCCTCAAGAGATTATCGTTCATATCGACTATGGGGATCAAACGACAGAGAATGCTTTGAAGCCTGTTCGAGAAAAGCACAAAAATATTAGAGTAATTCAAAGCGACCATCGTGTTGGACCGGGTGGTGGTCGTAATAAGGCGATCGCCATCGCTGAAAATGAGATTGTTGCCAGCTTTGATGACGATTCTTTCCCTATAGATAGAGACTATTTTGCGCGATTATTAGAGATATTTACGACATTCCCAGATGTTGCTGTTGTTGGTGCAACTATTTTTCATCAAAACGAAACCGTTGAAGACGATCAACTAGCGATTTATCAAGAGCATTCTTTTGTTGGTTGCGGTTGTGCATACCGAAAAAAAATCTTTGTAGAACTGCAAGGTTATGTCGAATTACCTGTTGCTTACGGCATGGAAGAAGTCGATTTATCTTTGAGACTATATAATGCCAAATGGAGAGTTTTAGTTAGTCCTTGGTTGAGAGTGTTTCACAATACTTCTTTAACACATCATACGAAACCAAAAATCACAGCAGCTAGCATTAGTAATCAAATACTACTCACTTATCTTAGATATCCTGTTACCTTGTGGTGGGTAGGATTTGGACAAACTTTAAGTCGCGTTATTTGGCTAATTAAAAATCAAAGATTTGCTGGAATTGTGTCTGGCATTACTAATATTCCGTCGTTAATTGCTGACAATCATCAACATCGAGATGTCGTCAAACCAGAGTCACTTAAATCTTTTTTGCACCTTAAACGTCACCCCATAAATGAAACTTTTGAGCGAAAGGAGGCGTAATGAACAATCAAGATAGTGCTTGGATTTGTTGTCAACTTGGTGCGCGAGAACATTATGCGATTCCCCGTGCTCTTCATCGTACGGGGCAGTTGGAACATCTCATTACAGATGCTTGGGTTAAACCAGATTCTCTCTTTAAGAAATTGCCTGTAGCGAGCTTAAGAAATCTGGGCGATCGCCATCATTTTGACCTTAGGAATGCTTCAGTTCTTTCATTCACAAAAGAGTTAATTATATTTGAAGCAAAACAGCGATTGTTGAAAACAAAAGCTTGGCCACGAATGATTGCTCGTAATGATTGGTATCAACAGAAAGTTATTTCTCAACTAAAGCGGATATCAGCTCAAAATCCGCAGAAAAAACTAATTTTATTTACCTATAGTTATGCAGCCTTAGAAATTTTGAAGTTTGCGAAATCACAAGGTTGGGTAACCGTACTTGGGCAAATTGATCCGGGTGAAGAGGAAGAAAAAATTGTTTTAGCTGAGTCGAAAAAATACCCAAAGCTTGTACCTGATTGGCAACCTGTTTCTCCTCAGTATTGGCAGAATTGGCGTGCAGAATGTAAACTAAGTGACCATATTTTAGTCAATTCAAACTGGTCAAAAAAATTATTGTTACGTGACGGAGTTGAGGAAGAATCAGTTAAAGTTATTCCTTTAGTTTATACAGCGCCATCAGAAGCTAGAAATTTTAAGCGAGTTTATCCACAGACCTTTACTTCAGAAAGACCTCTTCACGTTTTATTCCTTGGTTTGATTACTTTGCGAAAGGGTATTGCTGCTTGTTTAAAGGCGATCGCCAAATTAAAAGATCAACCCGTCGAGTTTTGGTTTGTCGGTTCGCAACAAATTAACGTACCGGAAGCCTTAGTAAATCACCAACAAGTACACTGGGTCGGTGCAGTGCCTCGTAGTGAGGTGGCTTCCTACTACAAAAAAGCAGATATCTTTCTATTTCCTACCCTCTCAGATGGGTTTGGGTTGACACAACTAGAAGCTCAAGCTTGGGGATTGCCAATTATTGCTTCAAAACATTGCGCTGAAGTTGTCAAAGATGGTCTTAATGGTTTTCTTCTAAACGAAGTGGAAACTAGTAAGATGGGGATTGAATTGAGAGATATTTTTAATCATATTTTAGCTAATCCTCAAATTCTCAAAAAACTGTCATCTAGTAGTTATATTCAGGAGAAAAACACGCTAGAAAGACTCGCTTCTACTTTAGATCACATTATCTAGTTGACAATATTTAGTATGGACGTAAATAGTGAAATTTCTGTAAAAAACAAGTTTATTATTTTTTTACATGTTCAAAAGACAGGTGGTATAACAATTCAAAGAATTTTGAGACGTAAACTAGGAAAATCAATTTTTACTCGTGCCCTGAATCTATTCAAATCATCCAAACCTTCTTCTGTCATTGAAGAGTTTGAAAGTAAGACTTTACGAGACAAGTATATAGTCGGTCATTTTTGTTACGGTATTCATCAACATCTTCCGAAACCATCTTGTTACGCAAGCTTTTTACGAGAACCTGTTTCTAGAATCATTTCGTTGTATGAATATTCTGCGAGCAATCCAACAGCTTATTATCATCAACAGGCAAAAAATCATACATTAGAAGAGTTTGCTTTGCATGCTCCATTAATGGAGCTTGATAATGGACAAGTTCGATTTATTGCTGGTGATCAGGATGATCATTTTATCAACCGTACACCAATTGGCGAGTGCGACGAATTACTTTTAGAAACTGCGATTGATAATATCGAACGCCACTTTATATTTGTTGGTTTGACAGAATATTTTGACCAATCTTTATTGTTAATGAAAGAAATTTTTGAATGGAATTCTTGCCTTTACTTAAGGCGAAATGTAACAAAAAAAAGCAAGAAAACTGCCGTATCTCCAGAGCTAAGAAAAAAGATTGCAGAGAAAAACGAACTAGATACTAGGCTGTATGAATATGTCGAAAAACGTTTAAAAGAACAGCTCAAAGAATATTCTCTTAATGATCAGTCAGTCTTGCAAGATTTTCAAGAAGAGAATTTGCAATTCAATCAGTCTTTTGGTCAGTTTTATAGTGCTTATGATTTCTTGAAATCTGTAGTGCGAGGAAAAATAGGCAGACCTTCTTAAGCAACATAACTACTTCTCTATTTTCGATATCAATTGCTCAGCTTCAATCTTAGTTAATTAAGATAATGTCAAAGTTAAATATCACTTTTTATTCTATTGTTCCGTCGCCTTATCAGCGAGATATTTTTGCTGCTTTGGCCAATCATCCAGATGTTATTTTACAAGTATATTATTTGGAAATGGCGGTGGATGATTCTCCGTGGCCCGAAAAACCTCTTTGTGATTATGAGCAGGTGCTACCCGGAACAGATCTTCGTTGGGGATCTTCGCGATTTCATCTCAATTGGCATCTGCCGAACTTTGATGAAACTGATATTGTTGTTTTGAATGGCTATCAAAGTCTTGTTTCTCAATGGATCTTGCGGACTCAATCAAACAAAGTTCTTACCATCTTTTGGGGAGAAAAAATGGTGGGGGCTGCGACGGGATTTAAGGGACAGTTACAACAGGTTTTTGCGGACAGTCTGGATAATTGTCAGGCGATCGCCGCGATTGGAGAAGATGCCGTTGTTGATTATCAAGCACGTTATCCCGGTAAGTCAGTCGCTCGTATTCCCTATTATTGTGACTTAGAGGCTTTCAATCAAGAGATTCCGGAACGCCCTCGTACACCAGTGACCATTTTGTTTTGCGGTCAAATGATCGAACGTAAAGGTGTTGATTTGTTGTTGGCAGCTTTTGATCGATTGATCAATGAAGGAGCAGAAGCAAAATTATTGTTGGTGGGTAGGGAAGCAGGATTACCAGAGATGCTGGAAACTATTTCTGAAAAAACGCGTCAAAAAGTTGAATACTTAGGCTTCCAAGCGCCAGAGAATTTACCTATCTTTTTTAAGCAAGCTGATATTTTTGTTCTACCCAGTCGTTACGATGGTTGGGGAGTTGTGGTGAATCAGGCTCTCGGCGGTGGCTTACCCATCATTTGTTCTGATGCTGTCGGCTCTGCACCGGATTTGGTCAACGAAGATAATGGCTTTATTTTTCCGGCAGGCAATGAATCAGAATTGTATAAAGCTCTTCAATATTATCTAAATGATCCTGACAAGATTCGTCTTGCTAGTGCTGCTTCTCAAAGGCGATCGCCTGACTGGTCACCAGTTGCTGGGGCGCAACGATGGGTTGATTTATTCCACCAAGTTTTGTCATGAAAGTCCTTTTCCTCGCTTCTTATTTTCCCAAGCCCGCCAATCCAGTGATGGGAACATGGGCCCTTAGCCAAGCTCAAGCTCTCGCTGCTCAGCCAGATGTCGAATTACTTGTTGTATCCTTTACGTCCCAAGTGCCTGCTTTCTTAGCACGTTCGGAAGGTTCAAAAGCCTATGCAGATTGTCCTTTAGAACATGAATGGGAAGGAGGTGTCAAAGTTCTGTATCCTCGCTGGCTTTACTACCCAATCAATCCTGTCAAGCGTTGGATGTACAGCAATCCGATGCCATATCTGGCGATCGCCAAGCTATCCGCCCAGAAAAAACTGACTCACATTATCGATAAATTTCAGCCTGACGTGTATTTTTGTCATCACAGCTTGCCCAATGGCTGGCTCATTGCTAATCTGCCAACTGCATATCAAAAACCATTATTTGTCTTAGACCACGATTACAACGAAATCTCAGACTGTCGCATTTTCCCGAGCCGTTACCAAGCTTTTTCAAAAGTAGCGAACAAAGCCACTGCACTGATGGCTGTTTCCAAGAGAATGGAACAAGACTTGAAATCGTTATTTCCAAACGCAAATGTATTTACCCACCACAACGGCATCACACTGCCAAATCCAAAAATAATTAGCCAAGCTCGACCCAAAGAACTACAGCACAAGAAAATCATAGTGAGCTGCGCATTATTTGCCGAACGAAAAGGCATACCTTTACTAATTGAAGCATTTGCGAAAGTTACACCTCAGCATCCCAATGCTCTCCTACGAATTATTGGCTCTGGTCCAGATGAAGACAAAATAGAAAATACTATTAAGCAACATAAAATGGAATCAAGAGTTCAACTATTAGGCAGAAAAAACCATGATGACGTACTACAAGAAATTGCGTGGTCCGATTTCTTTGCTCTAGTTGGTTGGGATGAACCGTTTGCGACAGTCTATCTCGAGTCTATGGCTGTAGGAAAGGCGATCATTTGTTGCGACGATGGAGGAATTAATGACGTAGTAGAAAATGGCATTCAAGCATTAACTGTACCTCCAAGAGACACGGACGCTACGGCGATCGCCTTAGATAAAATGCTAGCCTCACCTCAAAAGTGTCATCAAATGGGCGGAGCCGCAAAATCTTTGATTAATTCTTCGTTGACTTGGCATATCAAAGCAGAAAAATTAGTTAAGTACTTCAGCGCAGCACTGCAAAAAGAGAAAATACACTGAATAAAAATAAAGTTTCATCAGAGCCAATTAGTAATATCAAAGAGAGAACTAGGAATATATTTCTCGCTGAATGCAAGGTTTTACATGTTGCTAAATGCGCTAATTATAATTAGCCAAAGTTAAATTGAGCATTGTTAAAAATAACTCAAATTCAAACTGTTGAAGATGAAAATTAGTAGGTCATACTTATGAGTCAGCAGCTTCCATCAAAAAAGCGAACTGCTCCTTCACCGACTAACGTTGGTACACTTTGCCTCATCGGTGGGATTCTGTTCGCATTTGTTTCATTTCCATCCGGATTTGCTGAAGGCTCTACTGCGATGGCAGGTAGCGCCGCACGCTTCGTCGGTATTGGTTTTGCTCTAAGCGTTTGTTTTGATGCGACAAAAGGTCTACGAAATCTCTTTCGCGTCGACCTACTCTGCATTTTCGCTATTTACGGTCTTACTCTGCTGGAGTTTATATTTCCTCAAGAAGTATTTGAGAATATGACCACGCCAGAAGAAACGTCTCTATCGATTACCATCGTTCTCGTTGGTATATTTTTCCTATCTATAGGAAGACATTTAGTTCCACCAAAACCTATCAAATCAAAACTATTAGCATTGTCAGATATTTCCAATGATTCCTTATTTAAGGTCATTCTTATTGCTGGCTTTTTGGGTTTTCTATATATGTTAATGAGCGTACAATTCAATCTATTTGAAATGATTAACGCGATGACAGGAGCAAGATTTTCACAGCCATGGGGACGGTCAAGATTGGGTGGACTCAACTCTTTAATTATTGAGCTAAAAATGTTGACTTATGCTGTGCCTCCCCTTACTGCAGTCGCTTTAAATAGCTTCAAGCAGATTCCTGCAATTCAGCTAGCAATAATTATTTTTATTTGTGGCTTAGTATTTTTTGATTCAATCGCTGGCGGTTCCCGAAATATATTTATCGCGCATATTTCTACATTTTTGATGGCCTACTTAATCGTATTGCCTAAAAACACTTTAGTTAATACTCTTGCACCAATTGCTTTCACAGTCTGGCTTTCTGGATTTGTGTCTTATCATATGCTAGAGTTCCGTACAATTGGTATAAGAAATTATATTGAAAATGAAGTATATGCTAGTGGACAAGGTAGAGAAAGCTTTGCAGCTGACTATAATTTAGCTTCGATTGGTTGGGTTGCGAGCGAAATGCCCGATCCATACCCTTTTTTAGGTTGGGAAGTAGTTACATGGTCGTTATTGAAACCGATTCCAAGAGCTTTGCTACCGGGTAAGCCAGAAGGATTGAGTGTCAGTATTGAAGAAATTGCTGGAGCTCAGGGTTGGACAGTTGCAGTAACTTACCTAGGAGAGGCTTATATCGGTTTTGGTATGTTGGGTGTTATTGGGGTTTCTTTATTTATTGGTGCTTTAGCTGCATGGTGGAACCGGATGATGATCGTTGGCCAGTCTGATTACGGACTTGTTGTGTATGCTTTGGGTTTCTTCGCGGCTGGTATAACAATGAGAAGTATGTTTTGGTTGACTACGGCAATCTTACCTGTGATTGCACTCATTGTTTTTCGAAAATATGGACCTCTGAAGTAAAGATATAATAAATTGTTATTTACAATATTCTAAAGCTGAGTGTCAAGGTATCTCGACCATTGAGGATTATGAATATAGAGCACCATAAATCACTTTTTGACGGTCTTAATCAATGAAGATATTAATGATTATTCCGTATATAGCGGATGTTTATGGTGGGCCATCTCGTGTAGCTAAAGCGCTTGCTAATTCTATTGGTCAGCAACATATGCAACAGATTGATTTGATTTCTACGGTTGCGGATGGCATAGAAAAACTTTCTGTTTCTAAAAATACGTGGCTGCAAGAAGAAGGATATCGTCTTCAGTATTTTGATTGTTTTCACCGTAACGATTTGGTTATTAGTTATAGTTTAATGGCTTGGGTCTATAAGCATTTAAAGGATTATGATGTTGTTCATACTCATAATATTTTTTCGCCGATGATGTCTGTTGTAAGATGGCTTTGTGATCGCCAGAATATTCCTTATATTACAACTCCCCACGGCATGCTGGAGCCTTGGGCCTTAGCTAATAAATCTTCTAAGAAAAAACTCTATTATGAATGGCTAGAAGCTAAGTCTTTGCAAAGGTCTGGGGCTATTCATACGCTAAATCAGCAGGAATCCGATAATATTCAAGCCCTTGGTTTTTCGCGGTTAGAAATACTACCTAACGGAATTCGTCAATCTGAATTTGAGAAGTTGATTGATCCAGAATTCTTTTATCAACACTTTCCAGAAACAAAAGATAAGGACATAATTCTATTTCTGAGTCGTGTTGATCCCAAAAAAGGATTAGATCTTTTGATTCCAGCTTTTAGTTCAATTCGTGGTCAATTTCCTAATAGTCATTTAGTGATTGCGGGGCCAGATAGTGTTGGTTTTATGCCAACGGTGCAAAGCTATTTGCAGGCAGCAGATTGTGAAAATGCTGTCACGATTACAGGCATGTTGACGGGGGATCTAAAGCAAGCGGCATTAGCGGCAGCCAATGTGTATGCTCTCACGTCTTATTCGGAAGGTTTTAGTATGTCGGTGTTGGAGGGAATGGCTGCTGGTTTGCCTTGTATGATTACTACGGCTTGTAATTTTCCTGAGGCGGGGGAAGCGGGGGTGGCGAAGGTTGTTGATATTGAAATAGAGTCGATCACCGAAGCTTTGACGGAACTGCTTGATGATTTACCGAAAGCTAAAGCGATGGGAAGTGCAGCTCGTGATTTTGTGTTTCAAGAGTATACGTGGAACAAAATATCGGCAAAATTGATTTCTGTGTACAAATCTCTTGTGACGCCACGGTAAATAATCAGCATGGGATGGGATGAATGGCGAGACAACTTAGCGATCGCCACCCAGTTAGCCAAAGAATATGAGCAGATTTGTCGCCCTTAATATCGGGGAAATGTGACTGAAACTCTGTTTTCGCAAACTTGTCAAGGAGACAGTAGCGAATCTTACGGATCTTTTAAGCTTCTTTGGCAAAATGACTAGTAATAAATACTCACTACTTGTCAACGGGAGCAAAAAAATGAATCAAGCTGGACAAATGACTTGGAGTCCTGATGGTGGCTTATCGGAGGGCGTTTTGCATTTTAGGTTGAAGCCTTTTGATCCTTGGCGGCCCTATACGGAATTTCCGGAATACAGCAAGCCGGATTTGCCGATTGGCTCTGAAGGTTATTCTACTTTTGTCGCATTGATCCGACAGAATTGGGAGTATGTACGCTCTTAATTCATCCTTCTTTTGAGCTTTTGCGGGCGATCGCCTCCAGAACACAGAGACAATTGCCCGCATACTTGTTTTTCAATGTGAAGAAGTGTAAAAATAAATTAAACATCTATTGACTTTTTGAGAAATATAGAATGAATTTAGTCGCTACATCCCCTTCCGCTGTTGAAGCTTTCCTAAGAGAATCGGCCGGACAATGGCAATCCCAGCGACGTTACTACACGCTCAATTCTAGTAATGAGCCGATTTTGGAAGCTACCTCGGCGATTCAAGTCATCTTTTTAGACAATGGCCACCCCGAATTGGTCGCCTTGGCTCAAAAGCACCAACTCACTGATACGCAGACTTTGATCTGTGGTGCGAAGGTAATTTGGACAAGTACTTATACGAATATCGAACGTAAGCCTTTAACCGGTGAAACTGTTTTTGGTATCCACGAAAACCTGATGTATCGAGATCGCGGCTTCTCCACTACAAAGCCTGTTGTCGCGAAGTTTGAGCTGCCCAATCCTAAGGTGATGCGTTTATTTACTGCCTACGATGGCAGCAGTTTTGAAGAAGAAATTAAGCTCGTTGGCAGTAGATATCGTACTCGCCAAACGATTATTTCTAAAGCAGGTCAAGAAATTATGATTGGTCAATATCTCGAAACAAGAGCAGAGAATTAAATTCTTAATTATTTGACTGACAAATTAATTTATTTTTGCTGTCGGATTTTTAAAAGTTTTGGGTGTAAATAGTTGAAACCAAATAATCTTGCGCTATCTACGAAACTGGTGATTAAAAAGCAGCGGTTAGAGCTTCGTAATGTATTCAATATTTGAAGGAGGCTGGCGGGCGATCGCCCCAACTACATAATCAACACAAGCTTAGTACAGATTATTGCGTGGTATGACTGAGGAGTACAGCCTTTTACTTTGGTAACCTTGAAAGGCGATCGCCAAAATAATACATAATTAAGACAAATCCGAAGCGTGCATCTCTCTAAGCGATTGATCTCTGAAAATTCTAGATCTGCCAAGACATAATACTGCTTGCCCAAAAATGACCACAGACATCGAGCCAAGCGCCACGATCCTGATTGTAGAAGACGATCCCATTCAGACGTTGCTTTTGAAGCATTGCTTGGCGCATGAAAATTACCACACAATCTTCGCGACAGATGGTTTGACTGCCTTGACACTCATGCGCCAACACAAACCTGATCTCATTCTGTGCGACTGGATTATGCCGGGTTTAAATGGCATTGATGTTTGCAAAAAAATTAAGACCGATTCAGACTTAGCCAGCACAATCTTTATTCTCCTCACCGGAAAAAGCTCCATTGAAGACCAAGTTTACGGGCTTGAATCTGGCGCAGATGATTTTTTAAATAAACCAGTCGAAAAAAATCAATTGCTCGCTCGTATCCATGCAGGCTTACGACAAAAAAAACTCTACAATAATCTTCAAGCTGTCAACAAAGAACTCAAAGAAACGCAAGCTCAATTGATTCAAACTAAGAAAATGTCTAGTTTGAGTAAAGTCGTTGCAGGCATCGCTCACGAAATAAATAATCCGATTGGATTTATTCATGGCAATGTACAGCATGCACGCAATTATTTTGATGATTTACAAGAATTAATTCAGCTCTTTCAAACAACATATCCAAATCCTCCAGAAGAGATTACAGACTGTATCGAAACGATTGAATTGGCGTATCTTATGGAAGATCTGCCAAAGTTGCTGGAGTCTATGGGCAGTGGTAGTCACCGCATTAAAGAAATCATTGAATCTTTAAGGACTTTTGCTGGGTTAGATGAGTCTGCGATGAAATCAGTTAGCCTAGAAAGTTGTATTAACAACACGCTAAAATTAATTGATCAACAGCTACAAGAACATCAGATTAAAGTGATTTGTGAATATACAGAAATGCCTCTAATTCATTGCAATTTCAGGGATATTAATCAAGCTTTAATGAATGTTTTGCTTAATGCAATTGATGGCATTGTTGAGAAAAAACAAACAGAAACAGATCTTGATGGCTGTATTCAAATTTCGACAACACAACCAAGGCCAGATGTGATTAATTTGTCTGTAATTGATAATGGCGTTGGGGTAGATGCTGATATCTTTGAAAAGATTTTTGATCCTTTTTTCACAACGAAGCAAGTGGGCAAAGGCATGGGCTTAGGTTTATCTGTTGCTTATCGGATTATTCAGCAACATTCCGGTAGTATTTTCTGTAATTCTTATCCTGACGCTGGAGCTGAATTTGTCATCTGTTTACCGATTGAGACTGCTTAGCCGGGTGTTGGTGGCGCAATGAATTTTGTTGAATGAACTATGCTTATATACTTTGTTTCCGACTGGACTCGTAGCCTAAAGCGTCATTGGCGGCGATCGCCTGTATTTTTTAGTTGCCTCCTTCTCCTCATCGCCTGCGAGCCGGACACAACAGAAAATGTAGTCAACAACTCAGCAGCTACTGCCCAGAACTTAAAACAGGCCGAAGCCGCTAATTGTCCAACCACAGACACTGAGGCGAGCCGCTTCGATCCCAACAGTGGGGATTACATCGAGCAACTTTTTGACTTTACGACCCAGAAAATTAGTAATACAGCGGACACTCTCGTTTTTCATACCAATAATCATGACCTTGTTTTTTGCCGTAGTGACAGCACATGGGCTGTTCTAGCCCCCAGCGAAGCAACGCCTTTATACGAAGAATTTAATGGAGCTGATTTTGAAGCGCTAAGCGACCCGAATTTTGCCAGCATTCAAGCCGACGGCCAGACCTATAAATATCGCTCCACCCTCGAGCCAAACCCTTTTCCCGATTACACTGCGCAGCCAGAAAAAGTAATTTTTGAATTCATTCCAGCCGGTGAAACAGAGTCGATTAGTTTAGATTTATATTCCGCTGAGCAACTGCGCGATAGTGGTCTTGGCAACGATCTTGGCGTGCCTGAAGTGCAAGGGGCCGTGCAAGTTGAAGATCAGCTATTTTTTGCAGTCTCCTCAGAGCAAGGCGAAGGCTTTAGTGGTTTAACAACGTTGCTGCGCTACGACATTCCGACTGGCAAACTTGCAAAAATTCAGCCACAAAATATTATTGCTGAACAAATAATCAGCATGGTCGCGACCACTGAGGCAGATAAAACGACTCTCTGGTTAGGGACAAAATATTCTAGCGAAGGTTCTGATAGCCTACCTGCGAAAGGATTGGTTACTTATACCTTTACTACTGACGCTTGGGAAACAGGTTCGATGGCGGCCTACAGTGTAGAAAATAGTCCTTTAGTTGGGGCAATCCCCTCACAGCTTTATCAAGATGACGAAGTGCTGTGGGTTGCAACGGGTAGCGGTATTTGCCAATTTCCGTGGCAGCAGGTAAAGCAATGGGAGGCTTGGGAGTGTTGGGAATTTGGTCTTGAAGCGGAATTGGATGCGGCGGGTGTACCAATATTCTCTAGCACTTTTGCTTCTGTACCTTTGACGACTTTGAGCGCCTCAGCTGAAAATCCTAAAGTTGAGGTGTTGTGGTGGTCTAATGTTATTCCGATTAGTTTCGAGACGGATGTCGCGCGAGAGGGGCGCTATGAAGTTGTTTCACCAACGGGCTTGAATGCGACAGTGAATCAGGGTGGCTTTTTTTCACCTAGGCAAGCAAACCAATCTAGTTCACCTTGGGATGATCGCGTGTACTGGCCCGGTGAGGAATGGCATTGGCAGGGAGAGTTTTTTGAGCGTAGTTTTGACGAAGTGGATATCAATTTGATTGCGCTGGGAGCAAGGGGGATTAGCGAAAATGGCTACGAACTAGACGGCTTGCAGAATACGAACGCCATGCGTGGTCGTTTTGAGTTGCTCTCGCTGACGTCTGACGAAACGCGAGTAAAGTATTTTTCGGGTTGGGTTGATGATGAGTTGTTAGAGCCGTATTTCGTTGTGTTGCCTTCTGATAAGCAGCCAATTAAAACGCCTGATCCAATTGAGGCGATCGCCCCGAATTTACCGTCTTTTTAAGAAGCTCTGGTTGCACGGTCAAAATAATTCGTCGTGCAATTGCTGAAGTTTATTTAATAGGTTTTGAGTGAGTTTCTGGGTCGCTTCTGTAATCTTTTCTGGTGTTTCAGTAATCTGATATTCATCAGTACATGTTTCATTAACGGTACTCAAAAATTGCTCTGTGACTACAACGTTTTGCTCTAGGAAAATATTACTTTTATTATTGTGCTGCTCATAGAATAGTGCGTTCAAACGATTGACGACATCAACTATATTTTCTGTACTCAATAATGGTTGCAGATACTGTTCTAAATCTTGGTCTGTCGCGCTTAATTTTAAGATTTCTGTCTCGATTAATGATTGCTCTTCAGTGAGTAAATATAGCTCGTCAAAAATTGTGGCGATCGCCGCTATGTTTTTTTTAGTGAATTGATTGTTTTCCAAGTCAAATAGATGTTGGGAAACAAAACCTTTTAATTCTAAAGTTTCAAGATCTTTTGCAATACTAACTACCACACAACCGAGGCAATTGAGCGGTAAAATTTCAGGTAATTCAATGCTTATTCCTTGCTGATCTAGCGCGCAAAGTAACCGACCGTAATTAGGCAAATACAAATCCGCCCAAGCAATTAGTACACGAGTTTGGGGATGCCAGCTATAGCTTTCTTCGAGACTACTTTCAATCTCGCCCCATGCCAAATATTCATGCAGCCCATATACAGCAAGTGTTTGTGAAAAAATTTGCTTTTGCTTGTCAGTATGATGTTGCTCTGCTGCAAATACTTTGGCGGTAGTAATCCACTGAGATTTGATGTCAATTGTGATCGTTGTATTACTATTTTGCATAGTAGTTAATCCAATTTCAAACTGTCTGTATATTCCTGCTCAAGCTCAAATACAACTAAGCTTAGGAGAAACAAACATTTCATTTTCCAAAATCTTGCTAAAGTATCAACTGTTAAATCGTAAAATAAAGCTAGATTTTTCCATTTTTCTGGTTTTGGCGTAAAGAAAATGAGCATCTGTTTGGCTAAACTTTGACAGTTGCAATCGGGATAATCGCGTTTATTCTTATCTGAATAATAGCATTTCTGTAGTAATAATTTAGGATCAGCTTCGACATATTCTTTTAAAAGAATTTTGTGAATTTTGTGATTAAACTGACTCACTGGTGAAGTTTGAATAGCGAACTCCCAAAATGCTGGCAGACATTTGCGTTCGAGATGAGATTGATAAGTCGCTCGTTTAACACCTAATAAATAAACAATTTTTTCTTCGTTGACGCTGACATCGTAAAGCTGTTCTTGAAAATAATTTTCGAGCAGTAGAACACAATTACAGTGAGGATTATTTTTCAAACAAATTTGTTTCAAATCTTGGCGATAGGTTACCAACAATTGCGCAATTTTTTGGGATAACGTCGGCGCTTGGTCTGTTGAAATAGATTGCGTTGTGTCGGGAATTTGGGCGGCGATCGCCGGGTCGAGCGTTTTGACGTAGGCTTGGGCGCAAAGTTGATCGAGATAAGCCTGTAAACGGCTGCAATCCAGAAAATAGCGCTCATCTTCTGGAGCGGCAGACCAAAAGCGCGGTAATAATTCTAGTAAATACTCGGTCGCAAATTTGGCGTCAATATTTTTCTGTTTTGCTACATCTGCTAAAAAATCAGTTTTTGTAAAACCATCGGGCGATCGCCGCACCAACTCAAGAATAATCTCTAATAACCGCACTTCCTTCGTCTTTTTTTGAGGCGTAACCAAGTCTAAAAGCCGCCACTTTAAACGTAATTTACTATTGACCCAGATCGTTAATTTTGCCGTTAAAGTTTTGCCCTGAAGCACTAAATTCGGGTCGAATTCGGACAAGATTTTCAGCGCAAATTCAGCAGCAATCTCGTTGAGTAAACTGTCATAATCAGCCTGATATTGCGCCGCTACCATCTGTCTTGGTCGAGACAGTGCTGGCAAACTATAAAATACTTGGCCAATGAGCTGCGATCGCCACTTTTTCCACTGAAACTCTAAATTCCGTAACTGCCGTGCCGTAAGCATTGAGCGGTCTGTACCCTTTAGCTCTAATCCCTGAGATAAAACCTCAATAATCACCTTTTCACGCTCATCACGCGCTTGATAATGATTGAGGTATTGCAAAAGATTCGCCACAAGTTTCAGCAGAAATTACATCGCTTTTATTGTAAGACCTAAGCCATTTCCACTGAATCAACTATTGGCAAACTTTCATCCTGATTCGTTTGGCCCATTTGCGCCTCGTCGAACTGATCTAACGCTAAAAATCGATAGGTTTCTTGGTACATCGTTTGCCAAAATGAATTGCTCATATTTTGACTTACCTCTAGCGGGTCAACCATCGGATGAGGCACGAGATCGCCAGCCGGATAGGTATACAGATAATGACCATTTGCTTCTCGACCTAATGACCGCGAAAATCGGTGGTTCGTTTTGATGTCTGCCGCATCTTCATTTTCTGTCAAAATAAATAGCGTTTTCAATTGTTCAAGGGCTTGTTCATGCTGTCTTTTGCGGACAAAAGCACCGAAACGATTGGCGGCCGTAAAGCAACCGAGCGGAAAACTTAAGTCATCCCAACCAAATTCTTTAATATCTAGAGGCCCAGCAATATTGACATAGCGTTCTCGTGTTTCGCCATAAACTTCCAGTAGCGGTGCATAGGCGACAACTTTTTTGATGCGTTTAGGATGATTCGCTGCCAAACCTAAAGCCACTGCGCCACCCACTGATAGCCCAACGGTATAGATTGGCCCCGGCATCGCTTCTAATTCTGCTAAACGGGCCTCGGCGTCGGTGAGGTAGTCGAGGTGGTTTGAATCGTAGTAGCGGTCAAAATCTGGATCGTTGTCTCGTTCAACGGCCAAAATCATATCGACGATGTTGGCATCTAGTCGGCGTAATCGTCGGACTAAACTCCACATCTGTAGGGGAGAAGGGGTTGCGGCTTGTGAGTTTGAGGCATTCTGGAGATTTGCAAAAAATTTGCGTAAGACGGGATCGTTTTGGATCTTGGCTTGTAATGGTTCACGAATTTCTGATTTGAGGTCTACTTGGGGCCAATTAAGGTCGGGGCGGATTTGGGTGTGACCAGCCAAGGTGCATTGATAAACGTTAAAGCCATTTGTAAATAGGTATTCGGCTAATCGCCACATTTGGTGCGGGCGGGCGCTGTAGCCATGGAAAAGCATCACGGTGCCGAGAATCGGTTGGCCTGCACCATGGAAGCGGTAATAGGGAAATGCGCCGTCGCGTCTGTAGGGTTGGGTGTGGAGGCTGTTGATGTAAGCGTTGAGGCGATCGCCTGTTTCTTGTAACGCTTTGGCGGAGACCGTAATCGATGAGCTAGGAGCTGTAATGCCAGACATAGAGTGTTAAGAGCGAGAAATTGTTGATCTTCTGCATCTTAGCAAGCCTATTTTCGATAGTGTTTTATGTTGAGTTTTCTAAAAGCTGACCAATGTTTGCTGCTGCGATCGCCCCAAAGCATCGAGCAAGGCTTGACGACCTCCATTAACACAGCCAGCGCCCCGCAGAAAACCTGTATTGGCAGCCGGGAAAATATGATTCAAACTATCCTGCTCAAATCTCTGAACTAAAGCCTCAATACTTCTGAGCTGTCTACCCCAGTGAAATGTTTTGGCTGTACGGAGCGCTAGCAAATCACCCTTTTGATTCGGGAGTAGATGCCGCCCGGTGAACAAGCAACCGTCTTCGTTGGCGTAGTACAAACAAGAGGAACCGGGTGAAAAGCCGGGTGTCCAAATGGCGGTGAGGTCGTCCTGTTGCCACTTGTCCTGAAATGGTGAAACTGTGGCTTCGGGCATTAAATAAGCTTCTTGTTCTTGGATCACGATCTCGCAACTGAGCGCGGTTTGAATTTTGGCAACTTCATTACTAATCGCGGCACGGTGGGTGATGTAGAGTGTTTTGACGCCGCCTTGTGCTTGGAGAAATGCGGCTGTATCGACATGCCATGGGGGACAATCTACCAAAATGCCGCCACCATTTTTTACAATAAAGTAAGCGGTTCCGCCCAAGGTTGCGCGGTTCGGTGGAAAGCTATACACCGTAGGAAATAATTCGCGGGGTGGTTTGGTAGTGCGGGGAGTATTCAACGCGATGCTGCCTATTCGGTCTGATAAATCGCTACCATTGTGGCATTAGTGCGGAGTTTTCGACAATTTCTAAATTCTGGCGATCGCCGCCAAGATAATTTCAAATTTTTAGCAAAGGTTATAAGTCTAGTTCCATGGAAGTTTGGTTGCTTTTTTTGATAATGGGTTTACTAACCTATGCACTAATTCGTCGCACTGTCCCTGCGGAAAATAAAGCGCCGTTGTGGATGTTGTGGTTGGTGATGATGTTGCCTGCTTCGTCGTGGCTCATCTGGATTTTGATCTATGGCGCAACGGCACCGATGCCCCTGTTGGCGATGCTGCCGCTATTGCTCATCTCGCCGATGATGTACTGGAGCTTACTGGAATGGGGCCGACCCAAGTCAGAAAAAACGGACAAGCTTGAGACGACTGAAGTAGCCGAAGAATCGACTGGGATTAATTTAAAAAAAGCAGAATCCACCGAGGCTCTAGACAAAGAGACTCTAGACAAAAAAGAGAAGAAAGCTCCCCGTCCTATCAGTGATAAAGAAGAAGAAGCGCTGAAGGATTGTTTCCCGTGGGGAGTCTATTACTTACAAAATATTGACTATTATCCACAAGCTGTAATTTGCAAAGGTCGGCTGCGGGGAATCCCCAAAGATGCTTATAAAACGGTTAGTCAAAATATCAAAGAACTATTCGGCGATCGCTTTATTATTGTTTTTCAAGAAAGCCTAAAAGGACAGCCATTTTTTGCCCTCGTGCCGAATCCGTGGAAGGCAGAGACCAAAGCGGGTAAGGCGGAAGAACCCCTCACGCGTCCTGCGCTGGCGATCGCCCTTGCACTAATCACCCTTTTCACGACAACAGTCATGGGTTTGGAGTTGCAGAATGTTGACCCAGAATTATTCCAACAAAACCCCGGTATGTTGTGGCAAGGGTTGCCCTATAGTCTTTTGCTAGTAGGCATTTTCGGCATTCACGAATTAGTCCACTACTTCACATGTGTCTATTACAAAGTTAAATCCAACTTGCCGTATTTTGTGCCATTGCCTTTCTTCGTCGGGACTGTCGGGGCCTACACTCAGCGGCGATCGCCGATTCCCCATCGTCAGGCTTTGTTTGATATTTCGGCTTGGGGTTCTTGGGTCGGCATGGCCTTAACGCTGCCTTGCCTATGGATTGGCCTCAGCTTGTCTCAGGTCGTGCCGATGCCAGAGATGCCAACACTTTTATCTTTTGATGGTTTTGACCCGCGCTTTTCGTTTTTGCTAGCGCTAATTAGCCGTTTGGCGGTGGGGCCTGAATTGACGACAGATATGGCGATTAGCTTGCATCCTATTGCGATGGCCGGCTATGTGACGTTTATGTTTGGCGCGATGCAACTGCTGCCGATTGGTCAACTGGACGGGGGCCACATGATGCACGCTGTTTTTGGTCAACGTACCGCTGCGATTATTGCTCAAATAGCGCGGTTTTGTATGATCTTGATTGCGTTTGTGCAGCCAAATTTTGTGTTCTTGGCGATCTTTGCGATTTTGATGCCGATTGGCAATCAACCTGCACTTAATGATGTGACCGAGCTGGACAATCGCCGCGATCTGTTGGGGATGGCAACGCTTGTTTTTGTGGCGCTCATTTTTCTGCCATTACCGGGGGCGATCGCCACTTGGCTTAATTTCTAAATTCAACTCAAAAAATATTTCGTAAAAATAGACAATCAAAGAAAAATCATCATTTAGCATGTGTAAGACCGTTTAATATTGCGGAATGCGTTCTCTTTGCTCCGTATAAATCGCTAACTGTTCCTACCCAGTGCAGCAATCATCGCCTATGATGATCTGCATTTATGCCCGCCCGTAACCAAACCCGTTCCATGATGAAATTTTCTGCTGTTTGTTCCACTTTCAGCCTTGCAACAATGTTGGCGATCGCCCCTGCGAGCATTCATCTGCCTAACCAACTGCCCCACGATGTCGCGACGGCCCAAACCGCTCGACCCCTAACTATTTTTGTGGGTAATAGTAGTAATTGGAACATGCCAGAGTTGCAAAGCAAATTGCAGGCACTCAACTCAGAAATTTGGTACGCCACAGACAATAACACTGGTGCTGCTCAGTCGGCTTGGCAAATTCGGAATGCTACGGATCCGAGCACGTTGTTTTTGATGGAAGAGCAATACACGCTGAGTAATATCCCGACCAATAGACCCATCATGTTGATCGGCGATCGCTCCGGCACGAATTCTATTTTTAAACTATTACCCTCAGTAGAACGCAATATTCAGCTCGTCGCTTTAGTTGATACCGCTGAAAGTAAAGGCAGTCTGCCCGTTAACGGCATCGGACTTGCGAATAACATTGGCATTTTCTTGAATTATTTCCAAATGCCGAACACCACCAATCCACGCCTTGTTTCAGATCAAGCCGTAAGCTGTAATTCTGCCGTCAATTGCTATGAATTTGTTGCTGCCAAAAACGCCGAAAATAGCAGTAACGTTGACCCTCAAACATGGATTCAGGCAGATCTGATCGATAAAATAGATATAGCTTTGAAACGTCCTCAAACTGTTGCTTTAACAAATAGCTTGCCTTCAGTCAAACCAGCTTGCGAAAATGATATTGTGTTGCGCTCCGGCTTAGAGACAGCGAGATTTGATTCAGGTAAAGAATGGCAAACCTGCACTGGTTATCGGCTCACTTTTCAAGTAGATGGAAATATTGTTCTATACAACCCGTTGGGTCAAGCAATATGGTCGAGCGGGACATACGCTCCAGCTGATCCAGCCGATATTTTTGCACTTCAATCGGATGGAAATGCTGTTTTATATCGTCAGAATGCTCCTGTCTGGTCAACAGAAACTTTCGGAAATCAAGGCAGCACAACAAGATTTCAGGCTGATGGAAATTTAGTCATTTACGATGCAGCGAATCAGCCAATCTGGGCCACCAATACGAGCAATCAATAAGCAAAATTTGTGTAGCTTGTAGAAAGATACTTTTTTTACTTTACGGACTCAACTATGAGCTTTATTACTAATATTTTAAAGTATATAGAAAACGATCCAGTAAAATATGTTACTGCCTTTGCTACAGTTATAAATTCCTTTCTCGCTAGTGGCGCACTGTTTATTTCTTGGAAAAACTCGCGAAAAGATGAAACCCGCTTAGATGTGGTTGCCGAAAGACTTGTTTCTGGTTCATTAGCCCTTCAAAATCAACAACAAGAATATATTGTTTTCAAAGTTTATAATAAGAGTAATCACCCTATTCTTATTGATGAAGTAGGAATAAAAGTAAAAAGGAATAAATATATTAATTTAGTTGATTTGGCTGGAGTGCATGAGTATTCTTCAGATTCAATAATCTTAGGGACTAATTCTTATACTGTAATACCGGGAATACTTCAAAGCAAATGTATTGGATATTTTTTAATTAATTATTCTTGTATGCGAAAATATGCAAACCAGTACGATGACGAACAAAAATCTTCAAGTGATAATTTTTCTACTGGAAAAAATAGAGTGATAAACACATATCGATATTTTCAAAGCTCTGAATCTTCTGATGGTCAAGAAATTAAACTACAAGCATATATTTTGACTGGCTCAAAAAAATATTTTGTAGGGAATAAAAGCCGTATTACATTAGGTAATATAAGTCGTGTTAAATCTTTGTAATTATTTCTTGTTTAGATAATGGCTTATATCTCAAAATAAAAGTGATTGTTTTAACTATTTAATGATGCTTTTCCTGCTAATATAGCGCAACAAAATTGGGAACTTAATTTACCAAAATAATTAGAAGTCCCCAAGCTTTTTCTGTTTTTGCGCTGTATTGAATCTAATTCAATAGCTCAGATAATTTTTCTTGTTGGCTGTACTCTTCTAAGTCAAAGGCATCGACTTGAATTGCATCATTACGAGCGAATTCTGCCTCACAAACTAAGTTGAGTTCAGACTGGTTAATAACACTACGCATCAGTGCGAGGTCGAGGATATTTTCTGGCTTGTCATCTGGGAGTAATCCGGTGGCGATCGCCGCCTTAATCTTATTAAGAATAGGTTGGCTAGCGTGAACCAAATTAAAGGCTTTTTCGAGTCTGCCGAGAGCTTCAGTTTCAGCAGTCGGAACATAGATGCCTTCGGTTAAGCGTTCGCGAATGAAACTATTATTTTGTAACAGTTGGGCAACTTCGTGGCCGAGTTCATCACTGGGCAAATCACTGAGTTTATTCCAGCGCACCCAAGGCAAAGATGTACTGCGTAACATCCCGCCGAGAATGGGCAGATCGACATTATTTAAAATGCCTTCAAATGCCATCTGAATTTGGTAAAGCGCATATTGTAAACTCCAGTGAACCAACGGCAATTCTCCTTGTGGTTGACCACCCGCCTCATAACGGCGCAGGGTACAAGTTGCGAGATACATCCATGTGAGAGCATCGGCAAAACGGCCAGTCAGCTTTTCTTTTCGCTTCAGTTTTCCACCGTAGGTCGTCAGCACAAAATCACTGAGTAGGGCAAAAGTTGTCGAGGCAAAAGTGAGTTTTCTGTAGTATTTTGCAGTTACCCCTGATACTGGAGCCATGGTTAATGTACCGCCACTAATGGTTAACATTAAAGCGCGGAATTTGTTGACTGCAAATGAGCCAAGATGTGCCCACAAAGTTTTATCAAAACTAGTAAGATCTTGATTGTTTAACGCTTGAATTTCGTCATAAATATAGGGGTGACAACGAATGGAACCTTGCCCAAAAATCATCAGGGTTCGGGTTAGAATATTTGCGCCTTCGACGGTGATTGCAATGGGCATCGCGGTATAAACATTGGCGAGTAAATTCCGTTCGCCGCGACAAATGCCAGACCCTCCCAAAATATCCATGCCGTCAATCACAACTTTGCGGGTGAGTTCGGTACTAATATATTTGGCGATCGCCGCCGAGACAGCAGGTTGACGATCATTATCTACCGCCCCACAGGTGTAAAGCCGCAACGCATCGAGCATATAAGTGAAGCCAGCAATGCGTGCGAGGGGTTCTTCAATCCCTTCAAAACGACCGATGGACAACCCAAATTGTCGGCGATTGACGCTGTGGGCACTGGCAACGCGGGTGACAAGTTTTGCAACTCCGGTACAACTGGCGGGGAAACTGACCCCACGACCTGCGGCCAAAGATTGCATCAACATTTGCCAGCCTTTGCCAGCTTTTTCGATACCGCCAATAATTTGTTCTACGGGCAGAATGACATCGTGGCCTTCCGTCGGCGAATTGTAAAAAGGTACGCCCATCGGATCATGACGTTGGTTAAGAATCACACCCTCGGTATCCGTCGGTACGAGCACACAAGTAATGCCAATATCTTCGCCTTTTCCTAATAGGTGTTCTGGATCATAAACCCGAACTGCTAAGCCTAATAATGTGGCGATCGCCCCTAGGGTGATGTAGCGTTTTTGCCAGTTTAATTTGAGATAAAGTTTTCCATCTTCGCCTCGAAAAACTTCGCCCTTGGATACCAAACTTGCGGCATCAGATCCGGCGTTGGGTTCGGTGAGGGCAAAGCAAGGAATTTCTTCGCCGATGGCTAACCGGGGTAAATATTGTGATTTTTGTTCGGGCGTGCCGTAGCGCATCAACAGTTTTGCAGGGCCGAGAGAATTCGTCACACCAACGGTCGCAACATGGGTAAATGAGCGCGATGCCAACTTCATCATTACGGCACTATAGGCCAGATTTGAAAAGCCTAAACCGCCGTATTCCTTGGGAATCATCATGCCAAAGAATTTTTCATGTTTGAGATATTTCCAGAGTTCTGGTGGCAAATCTTTGTGCTGATAAATCTCCCAATCCGTTGCCATTTCACAGACTTTTTCGACTTGATTATCAAGGAAGTCTTGAATCTCTGGGGTTACGTGGGGATAGGGTTCATTGAGAATATATTTCCAGTCAGGTTTGCCCGTGAAAAACTCTTTTTCGACCCAAGCATCACCCGCTTCAATCGCTTCTTTTTCTGTGTCAGAAATTTTGGGTAAAAGATTTAGTTTCTCAATCGTAAGCATCACCCAGCGAGTAATGACATTGCGGCGAAAATAAGGGGTTAGGAGGAGGACTAGGGCGATCGCCACACCACCGAGAAGGACACGGAGAATGAGAGACGCGGAGAGGGGGGGGAGAAAGAAGTAATGGAAAGAGGAGAGGAGAGTGTTCATGGGCTATAGTCCTATGGGAATAACGGTAGAGAGAAAAATGGGTAATATTCGTTCTTTTAAGGAGTTGAGGGTTTGGCAGAACGCCATGGATGGAGCAATGATTATTTTTAATCGAAGTAAATTGTTTCCAAGTGAAGAAAAGTTTTCTTTGACAGACCAGATACGCCGTTCTTCTCGTTCTGTTGCGGCGAACTTAGCGGAGGCTTGGCGGAAGCGTCGTTATCCTGCGGCATTTGTCAGTAAGCTCAGTGATTCGGAAGCAGAAGCTGCGGAAACTCAAACGTGGGTTGAACTTGCTCGTCGTTGCGGCTATTTAAAGGATGAAGAAGCTCAACAGTTAGACGCTCAGTATGAGCAAATTTTGAGTCAGCTTGTGGTGATGATTTCGCAATCGGAGAAGTGGACGATTCGTTAGTCGGAGGGAGGGGGAGACGCGGAGAGTGGGAGATGGGGAGACAAGGGGACGCGGTGAAAGTGGGGACGCAGAGATGGGGAGAGTTGTGATTAGTGAGAATCAGAAAAATGGATTTTAGTAAACAGACACCGACTTCACCCTGTCTCTTTCTCCCCGTGTCTCCGTGTCTTCCCTCCGCCTCCCCCTCTCCGTGTCCTCTTCTCACTGCATCAAGTTTTCAAACACACCAGCCGCCCCCATACCGCCGCCGACGCACATGGTGACCATGCCGTATTTCACGCCCCGCCGTTGCATTTCGTGCAGCAAAGTTGCCGTCAATTTCGCGCCAGTACAACCCAATGGATGACCGAGGGCGATCGCCCCACCATTCACATTCACCAGATCTGCGTTAAGACCTAGCTCCCGGATCACGGCGAGGGATTGGGCGGCAAAGGCTTCATTGAGTTCGATTAGGCCAATATCTTTGAGGCTTAAACCGACTTGCTGCAACACTTTGGGAACCGCTGCCACGGGGCCGATGCCCATAATTTCTGGGTCAACGCCCACCGCCGCAAAACCGAGTAATTTTGCTATGGGTTTTACGCCCAACTCTTTGACCATTTTTTCGCTCATCACCACCGTCGCCGCCGCGCCATCGGACATTTGTGAAGACGTACCAGCCGTAACTGAACCTTTTAAATGGAACACTGGTTTGAGATGGGCTAAGGCTTCTAAAGTGGTGTCCGCGCGGATGCCTTCATCGGCTTCAAATATGGTTTCGACCAGTTCCGGTTTGCCATCGACATAGCGGGTTTCGCGGATTGTGACGGGGACAATTTCAGCTTTAAAGCGACCATTTTCACGGGCATCGAGGGCTTTTTGATGACTCCTCAGGGCAAACGCATCTTGATCCTCGCGGGAAATATTGAAGCGTTGCGCCACCTTTTCCGCCGTCAATCCCATCGATAAATAAGCCGCAGGCATTTCGTCAAATAACGCTGCATTTGGAAGCCAGTTGTGCCCACCCATCGGAATTTGGCTCATCGATTCCGCACCACCCGCCACGATCAGCTCTGCTGACCCGAAGGATATTGCTTGCACTGCCATGGCGATCGCCTGCAATCCAGACGAACACAACCGATTTACAGTCACTCCCGCCACAGAATTCGGCAACCCAGCCCGCAGCGCGATCATCCGACCAACATTAAAACCCTGTTCCGCTTCCGGCGCAGCACAACCCATAATCACATCATCGATTTGATCGGCAGTGAGTTGAGGGATTTTTTCTAAAGCACCTTTTACCGCCGCCGCCCCAAGGTCATCAGCACGGACATTTTTTAGGCTACCCCTAGGTGCTTTTCCTGTAGCAGTACGAACAGCACTAACGATATATACGCACATTTTCAAACTCCTAAAAACAATTAATGAAACTGCTATTTTTTATGAATTTTGTTACTTTCAATCAATACAGAATCAACATATTTATTGCAGATTTATTAATTTATAATTTCTGAAATTAGTTCAATTAAGCAATCTTGCAGTTGATTAAAAAATGAATAAAATATTGACCTCTCTTATCGGCTTGACAGTTGTTTCGGCTGCATTAATTTCTCCGGCGATCGCCGATACCCGTTGGGAAGGAGATGGCAGAGCGAGTAATTTTTCGACATCAGCCTACGAACGCGCTCAGAGTAACGGCTCTACTGTGGCAAAGTACGTAAAATACGGGCCTTATAACCAGCCATCAAAGGCTACAGGCATTAATGGTTTTTCAATCAATATTAGTACTCCTTCCAGCAGTGCAACAGTTCAATATTGGGGGAAGTATTGCAATGGCGATCGCTACAGTGGCAGTTCCGCGTGGGTTCGTAGCGGCAACAATCGCATATACTTTACGCCTGCAAATGTTTGTAGCTTTTCTTTTCAAATTGTCGAAGCAGCGTCAGATTCAAATAACAATAGAATCGACTTTAAACTGAACTATGATTTTGATTTTTAAAGCGCTACATTTTATTAGTTTCGTAACGGCTTTTTCGTTTTGAGCATGTGCATAATACGCTCCTTCGTTTTCGGTTCATCGATGAGTGGCATAAAGTTTTCGCCCTCCAACTTAAGGAGATATTCATCATTTACCCATGCCATCTCGGTCAACTCGCCGCCCGTCAACACGTAGGCGATGCGGTGCGCCAACATTTGGTCATATTCTGAGGCATAGCCCCCCTCTTTCATCGTGTAAACCAGATGCTCTAACACCGCGCGGGCAGGACTTCCCAGCACTGGAATCGGATCTTTTGCGGGCGGCACATAACCCAATCGATGCAGACAAAGCACCTCTTGTTTCGCGACATAAAGGCGGCGATCGCCGTTCATGACAATTTTGGTGTCAGCGGGCAAAAATCCCAGTTCGATTCCTTCATGGGCACTACCCGAAACCCTTGCTGTACCGACTGTTTGGAAGACTTGTTTTAGTAAAGGCAACAGATCGCCCATTGTGTCACCGTGGGCATTTTTACCAATCCACCGCGCCCACCGCATCAAGCCGCCACCCGCCGGAATCAGACCCACCGCCATTTCCACTAGGCCGATATAGGTCTCCGCATCCGCCACGATATGGGGGCAGGCGATCGCCAAGTCACAGCCACCACCGAGGGCACGACCATTGACCGCCGCGACGATGGGTTTATGGAAATAGTGGATGCGTTGCACAAAAGTTTGGACTTTATCTAAAAGTTTTTTGACGCCGCCGTGGTGATGGCTAAACGGATTGAGATTTTCCAGCTCCACCATCTTGCCCACTTCGCCGAGGTTCAAACCGACACAGAAATTGTGCTCTTCGTTGCCGATAATCATGCCGACAATTTCATCGTGAGCCGCCACATAATCCAGCATTTCCCCGAAGCCATCAATCACTTTCGCGCTAAGGGTATTCGCCTTTGAACGCAACTCGCAGAGAGCGACGCCATCACCCAAATTCAGCAATGCCATTTCGGAATTGTGCCAAAGGGTTTTCTGGTCAGTTCGATAGTCTGCTAAGTGAATTTCATCATCATGCAGCTCAAGTTTTTTGTAGGTCATTTTCAGGGGCGAATAGACCGTCTGATTTTCGCCGTAAAAACGATGATGGCCCAGTGAAACCATTTGCTCTAGCCAGTCGGGAATAGTGAAATGGTTTTCCTTGAGTTCTTTGAAAATACGTTCAAAATCCAGCTCGTCCCAAATTTGGAAGGGGCCAATTTCCCAGCCAAAACCCCATCGCATCGCCAAATCAAGCATCTGTGGATCGTCGGTAATTTCTGGTACGCGGTTCGCGCTGTACGCCAAGGTTTGCAACATCAAACGACGGAAAAATTTACCGGCCCGCCCTTTATCGTCGTACAAATATCGCAGGCGATCGCCCAATGCCATTTTCTTAAGTTTATCGAGGTTGCCCAAATGCATCGGTTTGGGAGATTCGTAACCGAACGTTTTCGGATTGAGCGACCGAATTTCGCCATCAACTTTTTTGTAAAAACCCTGTCCCGTTTTTGCGCCAAGGCTGCCTGTTTCGACTAACTTTTTAAACAAATCCGGCACAAGAAATATGCCTTTTGCTTCATCTTTTGGCACTGCTGGATAGAGATTTTCTGCAACATAAAGTAGCGTATCCAAACCCACCACATCAGCTGTGCGGAAAGTTGCCGATTTCGGTCTGCCAATTAATGTGCCCGTCAGCGTATCAATTTCCTCGATAGTGTAATCGTCTTCCGTGAAACTTTTCAGTGCTAAAAATGAGGCAAAAACACCGATCCGATTGGCAATGAAATTCGGAGTATCTTTGGCGAGAACGATGCCTTTGCCTAACACCATGCGGCCAAATCTAGACATTCTGGCGACAATTTCTGGATCGGTTTCTGCCGTGGGAATGAGTTCTAATAATTTGAGATAACGGGGCGGATTAAAAAAGTGTGTGCCGAGAAAACGCTTTCTGAATTTAAGGTGACAATTCGCGGCGATCGCCTCAATAGATAGTCCGCTAGTATTCGTTGAAATCACCGTATTGGAACGCACGATTTTTTCGAGGCGTGCTAGTAAATCCCGCTTGATGTCGAGGTTCTCGACTACCGCCTCTATGACCCAATCTACATCCGCCAGCCTATCCCAATGCTCATCGTAGTTACCGAGGATGACCCGCTGCACCATTTTTTTGCTGTAAAACATCGGCGGCGATCGCTTGAGTGCTTTTTTGAAAGCGCCTTCTACCAAATCATTTTTACGACCCGATTTTGACGGCAATTCTAAAAGATGAACCGTCAAACCAGCATTGGCAAGATGGGCCGCGATCTGAATTCCCATCACCCCCGCGCCGAGGACAGCCGCAGTACGAAAAGGTCGATAAAACATAATTTATTCCTCATTTCTAAAACGTAACTTGGAGATCCCTCTGCTCCTGTTTCCCCTTTTTATGAAGGGGGGCTAGGGGGATTTTTTTAAGATAAAAAGCGCAATTAGCTGTGCATCAGCGACTGGGCATAGGTTGGACAAGATTGTGGCGTAAATAAATCCGTTGTCGCCTCAGTTGTTGATTCTGAAGACGGTGATTTTTGCCGATATAACTGATCAATTTCCTGAGCAAAACGGAGATAAACCTTATGGCGAGATAGCGTATTGTCAGGGTTAATAAAACTTGGTGGAATTTCTTTTTCAATCAGCGCAAACTTCCGAATATTTGACCAATAGGGCAAGTGACAATTCGCCTGATCAACGAGGTTCTGGTACAACGCAATGATGTTTAGATCATCGAGATCGTAGGTAATATTTTTTGTTGCCAAAAGTGTCGTCAGAGCTATGCGATCCGGGAAAATCAACATCCCGCAAAACTTTTGATTCATACCTACGGCGATCGCCCACTCTACTAATTTCGATTGATTTAACGCCTTTTCGAGCGGCTTCAGCGACACATATTTTCCTGTCGAAAGTTTAAACTGCGCTTTTTTAACACCCTGAATTTGTAGAAAACCATCCGCTGTCAAACGCCCAATATCACCAGTATGCAACCAGCCATCCTGACTAATTGCTTCAGCCGTTGCGGTCGGATCTTTGTAATAACCCTGCATCACAAACGGTGCTTTGACCAAAATTTCTTGATCCTCAGCAATTTTGATTTCCGCCAGCGGCATCGGACAACCCACCGTATCTGCCTGATGATGATTCTTGCGGTTATAACAAACCACACCGCTCGTTTCCGTTAGGCCATAACCCTGAATGACCGGGATGCCAGACCCATTAAAAAAGTTCACCAATTCTGGCCGCAAAGCCGCGCCACCACAGATTAGCGAGTGCAATCTTGTGCCAAAAATATCTTGCCACTGACTAAACACCCAACGTTCCGACAATTGCCATTGCACTAACGCCAAACCCGTCGGTGGTGCAGCGACATCGTACCCGTGAGCTAGACGCATTGCCTGTTTAAAAGCAGTGGATTTAATTTGGTTTTTTAGTCCTTTCGTGTCGAATAAATCTCTTTTTGTTGTGATACGTTCGTAAATTTTTTCTAGCAAGCGCGGCACTGAAATCAAGATTGTCGGGTTAACTGTCCGTAAATGGCGGAGTAAGTGATTGGGATTTGAGAGGTAAATGCTATGGCTATAGGCGAGGTGTCCGTAAAGAAAAACGCGCGCAAAAATGTGGGTCAACGGCAAAAATAGCAGTACTGTTTCTGCTGTACCTGCCTGTAAATCGGGATAGCTACCAAAGGCCGATAGGGCATTACTCGCCATATTTTCGTGACTGAGCATAACCCCTTTGGGACGTTCTGTTTCGCTGGCAATATAGATAATCGTCGCTAGATCTGTCGCTGCTAAATCTTTTTTGAGAGACTGTATTGCTTCGGAAGACCATGATTCTTGACCCTTTGTTTGTAGTTCGGCCAGCGATCGCAGATTGATACAACGGGGCAAACTGATACTCGCCAGCTCTGAACAATCAATTTTGTCGCCGCAGAGAATTTGGGGAATTTGTAGACAAGTGTTTGGCGCGAGCGATCGTTCTTCACTCCCGCCAGCTTCTGCTAATAATTGCTCACAGTTTTCTGCCCAATTTGCTGGGATGGTTACGACGATAATTGTCTGTAAAAATTTTGCCTGATCTAAATAGGGAAGAATTTGGTAAAGCAATTTCAGCTCGGAAATCACCAATGCTTTCGCTTCGGAATGGTTGAGGCAGTACAGAATATTTTCAATCGTTTGGGTCAAGTCTATGGGCACATTCACCAAGCCTGCGGCCAAGGAAGCTAGATCCACTCGCGCGAAGGCTAAATCACTGTGCATCAACATGGCGAGGCGATCGCCTTTTTGTAGATCCAAGCTCAGTAAACCGATAGCAAGCGCTTCGACTTGTTGTTGAAATTGCTGATTAGATAAGGGTTGCCATTGCCGATTTGACCATTCATTTAGGGCTTGAGGATTCTCGTGGCGATCGCAGCCCATCTCAAGTAATTCAGGAATTGTGTGACCTAAAAAATTAGTACTGTTAATGCCACAGGAAAGTTGAGTCATTGATCTTAGCAACGAAAATTCGTTCCCCTCAATCAGATAAATAATGAAATTACATACTTCAAAATTATTTTTTTAGAGTGAAAATGTTGTACTAAGAATTAGGAGAAGAGCATAGTACGTTTTTCACTGTAGTTAAATCGCTTCGCATTACTACGTGTAATATTGATAGCGATTAAAACAATTTTTTGAAATATAATGCTGAGAAAATATTGATTCGACACAACAAAAAGTAGAATTCACTTAGCGACAAAAACAAATTTATCTCAGGAATAATTTGCCGTTAAGTATGTTTTGCTGAATAGCTAACTTTTGTGGACTAAAAATGACGCTCAATATTTATTAGAGTCTATTAACATTATAACTTTTACAACATTTCAAATAGGCTTTTTGTAAATAAAAAACAAGGATTTTAATGTAGTCTTTATAAATGAAACTCAAGAAAAGACTAGACAAAATGGGAAATGTGATAGTGTCAAACTTCGACTTTTTTCGGTAATTCTATCTGGGCTGTTTTGCCACTAATAATGTAGATGTTTTGAGGCGATCGCCCTAGATATTCTCCGTAGTTCGCGGTCAAATATTGGGGTGCAGCAGGGTCATTACGGAGATGGCTGTCAAAAAATGCAATGCTTAGAGCTTGGATGTTTTGGGCAAAGCTCAGTGATTTTTTGATTGGTTTTGGGGATTTTGAAACAGCAAATTTCAAACCGATTGCTTGGGCGAGTTTACGCAGGTTTTGAACATGGGGTTTACCTTCCATCACCACAAGGTAATTATGGGCATTCTGCAACCAGCGAAATAGGCGAACTTGCTCAAGGGCAAAAGGAGTGGTGATGTCGTGGCTGCCGGCGATCGCCATCACTGGAATAGTTACAGTTTGTAGCCCTTCTTGACCAAAAATGGCACTGCCAACAAAATCCCAAACAAAAATACAAGTGACTCGTTTATCCTGCAATTGTTCAAACCCTCGCGGTAAACCTAAAGCTTGACATTGCAATAACAGGGACAAATTTGGGTCGCTATTGTTGAGATCACAGGCTAGTTCTAAATGCTCAAACTGAATCTTTGCGCCTGCCAAAACTAACGCCGTATAAGCACCAAAAGAATGACCAACAACTCCAATATTTTTTAGATTTAACTTGTTCTGAAACTGGCTGTGATTGATCGATTCTAAATGGTCTAAAATCTGGGTGACTACTGCTGGGCGATCGCCAAACTCGGAGAGCGGAACCACTTCATCAACTTTGCCCTGCAACAGGAGCTGCAACCGCTGGCGATCGCTGCCGTGATGGTAAGGAGCCACGACAAAATAACCGTAGGATGCCAAATGTTCTGCATAGTCTGCAAAGTCTTTGGGGGTTGCACCGAGGCCGTGGGATTGAGCAATGACAAAGGTTTCATCCAATAATGGCTCTGGTTGGTAACAGATAGTTTCTGGCGCACAGTCTAAGCGAAAAGTTTTGACGGTAAAGGCTCCTCGCTCTCGTAAATCGGGCAGTTTTGCAAATTGTTTAACTTGTTCTGGCTCAATTTGAGCGGTGGCGATCGCCTGAATTTCTGAGATTAACAGATCTGTTTTTTGCGCCAAATCTTCAACCTTTGTCGCCTTTGACATGAGCTGATCGAGGTCGATTTCTGTCCGCTCTGGCACAAAGTCTAATAGGTGCAACAGCGAAATACCTTCTGGTTTTCCTGCCATTTCAAGGATGAGTTGGCGTAGCCCATGTTTCGCATTTGGCTGGTCGGGAAAATGAAAAAGGGGCGATAACCAAGCGAGAAGGCGATCGCCAATTGAAGTATGGAGAAAATGCTGAAGCTGCTTGTGGTCTAACTCGATGCGCGTCTGCAAAATACTTTGGCACTTACGCCGACTCGACTTTTCTTTCCCGAAATACACCCGGCAAGCTTGATTTGCAACGTAGGGCAATTTTCGCTCATCAAGAAAACGCTTAATCCATAAAAATAAGCGCAGTAATAAAGTCTTACTTTTTTGAGGCGTAGCAGATTTTTTCGGAGACGAAGAACTAGAGGAAACCATAATGGCACTCCAATGCACGGGCAATAAATGTCCGCTCTTCTCCTACTTTCTATGATGGCTCACTATTTTTGATTTTGGGTGCGCGACAAATTTAGGCGATCGCCACTTGCCCAAATTTTGCCAAGTGTAATCCGTTTCTCGGTTAATATGAGAATGATTATCACTTTTAAACTATGAACGATTGATGAAGACAATAGCTACCTTAATGTGCTGTGTATCGCTAAGTGCTGTCGCCATATCGGGTTGCAACGAACCCGCTCCGAACCCAGAAACATCAGTTCAGGAAATGGTGAGTTCTGGCGAAACAACAGGCGATCGCCTTAATGTGACCGTCAGTATTTTGCCGCAGCAGTATTTTGTTGAAAAAATTGGGGGCGATCGCGTCAAGGTGCAGGTGATGGTTCCGGAAGGTACAGACCCTGAAACCTATGAACCAAAGCCACAGCAGCTAACAGATTTAAGTGAGGCAGATACCTACATTGCGACGGGAATTTTCTTTGAGGAGATCTGGGCAGAACGCATTAAAACCACCAACTCAGAGATGTTACTGACAGACAGTTCTGCCGGTATTGAGAAAATTGCCATGGTCGCTCACAGTCATAACCATGATGACCACAGTGAAGCAGAGCATTCTGAACACGAAGAGCATGACCATGATGAAGAACATTCTGAACACGAAGATTATAGTGAGGCAGGCAATGAACAGCATGATGATCGTGATCGTGATTTAAAAGATCCTCACACGTGGCTCTCGCCAAAGTTAGCGAAAGTTCATGCTCAAAATATTTATGACACTTTAGTCGAGTTAGAGCCTGCGTCTGAAGCTGTTTTCAAGGAAAATCTCGATACTCTGTTAGCCGAAATTGATGAACTAGATCAGGCGATCGCCACAACCCTAGAAAATCTGTCGAGTCGTTCATTTCTCGTCTTTCATCCAGCATGGGGTTACTTTGCTGAGGACTATGACCTAGAGCAAATTCCCATCGAAGTACAGGGACAAGAACCGAGTGCAGCGGAGTTGGCCGAGTTGATTACGGTCGCTGAAGCAGAAAATATTCAAGTGGTGTTTGCACAATACCAATTTAATTCTCGGCCTGCCCAGACGATCGCCGACGAAATTGGGGGTAAGGTGATTTTTATCGACCCACTTTCTGCTGATTGGGCTAATAATCTCAAAGAAATTGCCCAACAAATTGCCCTTGCCAATACGCCATAGAACCGCGATAACTATTTCATGGATACAGTTATTTCCCTCAAAGATGTCTGGGCGGGCTATCCCCAAACCCCCGTGCTCGAAGACATTAATTTAACGGTCAATGCGCTAGATTTCATCGGCTTAATTGGGCCGAATGGTGGTGGCAAAACAACCTTACTAAAAGTTCTGCTAGGTTTACTCAAACCTCAACAGGGTACGGTGAAAATCCTAGACAAATCAGTGCCGCAAGGTCGTCGCCACATCGGCTATGTGCCCCAACTTCTAGAGCTTGACCAGAGCTTTCCGATCAAGGTCAAAGATGTGGTGAGCATGGGTCGCCTCGGTAAACGTAAACTTTTCCAGCGTTACAACCGCAAAGATCGTGAGATTGTACGGCGATCGCTCGATCAAGTAGGGATGGCAGATAAGGGCGATCGCCCCATTGGCGAGTTGTCCGGGGGAGAACGGCAGCGAGTTTATGTGGCGCGGGCTTTAGCCTCAGAACCGCAAATTTTGTTGCTGGACGAACCCACTGCCAACCTCGATTCGCGAGTCCAAGCCAGTATTTACGAACTGCTCAAAGAACTCAATCAATACATCACTATCGTCATGATTTCCCACGATCTTGGGGCGGTGTCGTCCTATGTCAAAACGGTGGGCTGTCTCAACAGAACCCTCCATTATCACCACAACAAACTAATTACGCCGCAAATGATCGAGGCGACTTACCAGTGCCCCGTTGATCTGATTGCTCATGGTGTCCCCCACCGCGTTTTTCCTGACCACAATGGCGACGCTGTCGCGCCTGACCATGTCCATTCCCACGATTGCAACCATGCTTGAAGCTCTCCAGTTTGAATTTATGCAGAATGCCCTCATCGCTGGGGTTTTGGTGAGCATCGCCTGTGGCATCGTCGGCACTTTTGTCGTGGTAAACCGCATTGTTTTTATTAGTGGTGGTATCGCCCATGCGGCTTATGGTGGCATCGGTCTCGGCTATTTTTTTAAGTTCAATCCTATTTGGGGGGCGATCGCCTTTGCCTTAGTTTCAGCGATGGGCATGGGCTGGGTCGAACAAAACACGAAACAACGCAGCGATACCCTGATCGGCGTGATGTGGGCAATCGGTATGGCGATCGGCATTATTCTCATCGACCTCACCGACGGCTATAAAGCAGGTTTAGAAAGCTATTTATTCGGCAGTTTGCTCGCTGTGCCCCGCGCAGATTTGTGGCTGATGTTCGGTCTCGATCTGGTAATTATCGCCGTGATCACACTGTTTTACAAAGAATTTCTCGCTATCTCCTTCGACCGTACCTACGCCAGAACCCGCAACCTGCCCATTGATGCCCTCTATCTTTTACTCGTTGCGCTGATCGCCCTCACCGTCGTGATGGTAATGCAAATTGTTGGGCTAATCATGGTCATTGCTTTGTTAACAATTCCTGCGGCGATCGCCGGACAATGGCGCACTGAAATCAAAGAAATCATGCTCTTCTCCAGTCTCTTGGGGATGTTCTTTACAATCATGGGACTGTGGTTGTCCTATAGCTTTAACCTCACCTCAGGTGCGACAATTATTTTGATGTGTGGCGTGAGTTATCTGATCAGCCTGAGTTTCAAAACCTACCGTAACCAGCAATTGACTTAATGCCCTTTGGCACTAAATTTTATGCCTAAAAAACTGACTAAAAACCAGCAAAAAATCTTAGGGCTCATTACCATGTCAAAGGGTGAAGTTAGCGCCCAAAATCTACATTTTCAGATCAAACAACAAAGCCTCCGTATTGGCTTAGCTACCGTTTATCGCACCCTCAAACTCCTAAAAATTGAAGGGGAAATCCAAGAGCGCGTTACCCCCGACGGCGAATCCTTTTACAGCACTATCAATGCCGTTGAACACCATCATCACCATCTGAACTGCGTCAACTGCGGTGAGTCCTACCCAATGGATAGTTGTCCCCTCAGCCACAAAATTAGTGAATGGTGTAGTGAACAAAAATTCAAAGTGTATTACCATACGCTGGAATTTTTTGGGCTATGCGAAAATTGCCAAACTCAAGATGTTGCTTCTGAGTGTCTCAGTGCCAATTGATAATATTTTTTGGCATGGTCAATTAAATTTGCGGCTTTGGCATCGTCAACTTCTTTAATCTTTTTTGCTGGAATACCAACCATCAATGATCGCGGCAAAACATCTTTTGTCACCACACAGCCTGCGCCTATAATGCTCCCTGCGCCAATGCGTACGCCGTCAAGAATAATTGCGCCGATGCCGATCAGTGAACCTGTTTCGATGTGAGCACTGTGAATGACTGCTTTGTGGCCGACGGTGACGTAATCTTCGAGTATGGTTTCGATGCCCGGATCGCCGTGAAGTACTGCGCCATCTTGAATATTGCTAAATTCACCGATGCGAATGGCTTCTAAATCACCGCGCACGATCGCCCCATACCAAATACTGGCACCCGTGGCGATCGCCACCTTACCGAGAACCGTTGCATTGCTCGCCACAAATGCGGCCTGACTGATATCTGGTTTTCCCAAAGAAATACGAGGCCAAGATCGAGAATCCATATTTTCGCCCAACTCCAAAACCGTCTCTCTTATTATGGAACTAACTCTTTCCGGCGATCGCCCTCTTTCAAAAAATCTTGACTATGCATCAATATCAACAAGCACTCCGCGTCCAAACCCAAGGTAAATCGTTCCACAATTTGACTGCAAAAATCAGCAATTATGTGACTGAATCTAATATTAAAACAGGCATTTGTATTATCTTTATTCGGCACACTTCCGCCTCTCTGGTGATTCAAGAAAACGCCGATCCAGATGTTTTACTTGATCTCGAAACTTTTATGGCAAAACTCGTCCCAGAAGATGGCCGCTCCTATATTCACAGTGATGAAGGAGCCGACGATATGCCTGCCCATATCCGCTCAATTTTGACCCATACTTCAGAACAAATTCCGATTGCAAATGGTCGTCTAGTGCTCGGTACATGGCAAGCACTGTATCTCTGGGAGCATCGAATTCGTAGTCATCAGCGCGAAGTTGTTGTACATATTTACGGTGAATAAAAGCAAATCTAGAAGACTTGTAATGTACTAAGATTCCGGGATCGTCACAATCGGTAAGCGAATCGAAAAAGTACTGCCTTGACCTACCGTCGAATCTAAACCCAACGTGCCATGATGTTTTTGCGTGATAATTTCATGGCTAATTGCTAAACCCAAACCTGTACCTTTGCCAAGCGGTTTTGTCGTAAAAAAGTCGTAAAAAATTTTCGATTGCATCTCTTCAGGAATACCATCAGCATTATCAATAATCTTGATACAGAGGCAGTTGATCTCATGCTCTTGGTCATTATCTTCTGTAGAAATTTGGAGGTAGATTGCCGGCTGCCATGTTTGATCGGACGTTATTCTTTGTTTGTCTTCGAGAGCATCCAGAGCATTAGCCAAAAGATTGATAAAAACCTGACTAAGTTGTCCGGCATAACCCAAAGTTTTTGGTAAGTTTGGCTCGTACTCTTTGTAAACCTTGACTTGCTGATTTTTCAGGCGATTATTCAGAATCAGTAATGTACTGTCCAAACATTCAGGCATAGCAATAAGTTGTTGTTTTGTTTCGTCAATGCGCGAAAAGTTGCGGAGACTCGTCACAATTTCTGTCATCCTCACCGCCCCTAATTCGACGCTTTCTAGAATTTTGGGCAAATCTTCTTGTAGAAAATCAAATTCTATTTCTTCTATAAGGGTGGCGATCGCCGCTGATGGTTTTTCAACTTCAGCCTGATAAGTTTCGACGAGCTGTAACAAGTCTTGGAAATAACTTTTGAGAAAACGCATATTACCATTCACGCAATTCACCGGATTACGAATCTCGTGGGCAATTCCCGCCACCATCCGTCCCAAGCTTGCCATTTTTTCAGTCTGCACCATATGCGAATTAGTCTGTTCTATTAACAGTTGGTGCGTCAGTTTGTGAATGTATGACTGAGCATTTAATAACAGCGGCACATCAATCACACTATAGTTTTCTGCATTATCCACCACTACAATTGGCTCATACATCTGCTCTTGATTACGCTGCAACGCATATTGAGCAGCCTCAGGAATAGGCGTATTTGCTGGCAGAGTTGCAACTAAAAAGTTCTCGATATTGTAAAGGGCACTAAACGGGCGTTTTAAAAAAACTTCTAGCGCATAAGGACGACTCATCCGCTCCAAGAAACGCCGACGAGAAATTAGGCCACAAAATCGGCCTTTTTTGCGCAAAATAATTCCCGGAACCATAGTGTCTTGCTGAAATTTCTCCACTAGCTTCTTTGTCAGACTACTCACGTTTATTTGGTCTGTGAATGCAGGAAGTTCTGCAATAGTTGATTCGATTTTTAGTTTTGCTAGATTCTTTGAAGAAGTAAGGAAGCTAATCGAACTTTGTTCTACAGATTTGATCATTGTCAGTAGCCTGGGCGATCAAGCATGAATTAAACATTAAACAGCGAACGTCTAAACACAAATAAATGCACACGGTTACAGTC
>JBARRZ010000149.1:0-12229 GCA_049644465.1 Limnothrix sp. | reverse complement strand
CCTAAGCTAAACCGAAAATCTTTTGGTAGCCGATTCAGGATAGGGATATACCATTTCAGTAGATCATAGGTTTTCTGAATAATGGATAGTTCATTCATCGGCTTTCTCGAAAATGGTGAAGAATCTTTGGAATGTACATCTCCCCCAGACTTTGGGTGTTGCCCAGTTCAGAAAAAGTTAGAGAATTTTTTGAAACCTTACTAGATAATGATGATGGGATAGGCAAATAAAAGCGGCGGTGCTTGGAACAACAATCCGAGGAACTGCCGGTCGGCGTATCGCAATAGGAATTCGCGCGACAACAGGAACAACAACATCGGTTTTCGGGTTGCCTGTTCTCCCCAGTACTCCCTTATTGCCAGAGTTGGCGGATGGGAATTCGTCGAGCGTGTTAAGGGGAGTCCAGACCTATTCCTGCGATGTCTAGGATTTTTCTAGGTATCCGAAAAGTATAGGGACTAGAGAGCTTAGTAGGTTTACTATCAAAATGCGAAACGTTGTCTAGTTCCGCTCTTTTTTCGATATTTTTTATATTTTTGTGGGCAATGCCCACCTACGGGAATGCCGCGAATTATCCTACGAAAACGCCCGCAAACGGCTCAATATTTTACTGAGGATCTTGATGGTGTGGGTCTGGATATGGTGCGGATACCTGCGGGAACCTTCGTGATGGGTGCGCCAGAGTCGTAAGAATCCAGTAATGACAGAGAAAGACCGCAGCATCTGGTGACAGTGCCAGAGTTTTGCTTGGGGCGGTATCCGGTGACCCAAGGGCAATGGCGAATAGTGGCAGGATGGGAGCAGGAAGGGCAAGAACTAGACCCAGAGCCATCGGAGTTTAAAGGAGATGACCAATTACCTGTAGAGCGGGTGTCATGGGTCGATGCGCAGGAATTTTGTGCAAGGTTAAATAAGAGGCTGGGAAAAAAATATCAATATCGATTACCGAGTGAGGCGGAGTGGGAATATGCTTGCCGTGCGGTTAATGGTTTTCAGTTGCCAGTCACTCGTGAGGAGCTATCAAAAACTGGGGAAGCGAGAATAATTGAGGCATGGAATAAATCATCTTGTCAGCCTTTTTATTTTGGGGAAACGCTGACCTCAGAAATTGCTAACTATGACGCGAATTCTGTCCATGGCAGGGGCGTAAAAGGAGAAAAGAAGGGAAAAACGACCCCAGTAGGTTCTTTTCCTGCGAATGACTTTGGGCTATGGGACATGCACGGAAATGTTGATGAATGGTGTGAAGATGATTGGCATGGTGACTATGAGAACGCGCCAACGGATGGCAGTGCATGGCCGAATAAGGATGACGATAATGCTTCAAAAGTAGTACGCGGCGGTGCTTGGAACTACGTTCCGTGGTTCTGCCGGTCGGCGTTTCGCAATTGGGGTTCGCGCGACGACAGGAACAACGGCCTCGGTTTTCGGGTTGCCTGTTCTCCCCAAGGTCTCCCTTAACACTTTCCCCTTAACCCTCCCGCGATTTATGTAGTATTTGTGTAGTCCCAAGGCTACAAAGATCAGTTTCGGAGCAAACAGGCTCTGAGATCTCGCCGTTAGGCGAGTAGCTCTTGTGTTGCGTACGCGCGTACCTGCGTAGTTGAATACTCAAGTTTATTGCAAGTTTTTAGTAATCTGTAGGCATTGAGATGTAGTTCGATAAGATGATCTAACTAACACTTTCTCAGGTTTACCCGTGGCAATTGTTGAGTTTAAGCGGAATGATGGTACTTCTATTTACATGGAAGTAGAAGATAAGCTCGCTGGATCTACCCCATCAGCTAATCCAGATTTAGAAGGCTTAGTCGGTATAGGTGATATCCCAAAGAATTTTGTTAATGCTGCATCAAGAACCTTTGAGGGAGCAATGTCTAGCATTAAAGACATTTCTAACAGCATTGGTGAAAATATTATTCAGAAAGTTCAAGATATGAATGAGCCTGCCGATGAAGTCGAGGTGAAATTTGGTGTGAACGTGACGGCTGATCTTGGGGCGATTGTTGCAAAAACTGGCGGCGAAGCGAATTATGAAATTACTTTGAAGTGGGATAACCGAGAGAAAAATAAGCAAAAGCGTTTACAGCAAGACTTATCGGAAAAACAAGAGAATTAGCCATATGAGAATAGATCTTTCTCTTCTGACTGCAAGGGTTTTAAGTAAGGCTAATGGATTGACAGCTGGCTCTGCTTTTCTTTTCTCCGAAAAGTACCTTTTGACTTGTTCTCATGTTGTTCTTTTTGCATTAGGTCTTAGTCCGGAGACTCAAGCTAAACCTGATGGTCTTATTGATTTAAAATTTCCCTGTTTAAACAATGGTCATGATAGGAAGGATGACATTAGTCAGTATCAAGCTAAAGTGATTTGTTGGTATCCCACTGTATCTAGAGACAGCATTGTGAAGGATATAGCGGTGTTAGAGCTGATCAATGATTATCCGAAACTATTAAACCTTGTTGGTAAATTTATTAAGTTCAAAACAGTTGATCAAGAAAGCTTAGTGGGGCGTTCTGTTGCTGCTTTTGGTTTCCCTAGTGGTAATGATGGGGGGGAGCTGGCTAAAGGAGAGGTTCAGTGCATTTCAGGGGATAGTTTGGTACAGATTGATGGAAGAGCAGCCATGGGTTCTAGAATTCAGCCGGGCTTTAGTGGTACAGCAATTTTTGATGAAAAAAATCAGGTTATTCTTGGCATTGCGAAGAGGCAAAATGCAGAAAATCCAGATTCTAAAATTGCTTTTATGATACCGACATCATTACTCTTGAGGGCTTGGGAGCCTTTAGGTCAGTATTGTGAGGACGATCGCCGACAAGAATTATTAGACATACTGGAGCTGGAAAAGTGCGAAGAGTTTTTGATTGATAAGCTATACAGTCAAATTATTAGAGAAAAAGAAGCTATTGACTTAGACCAGCAAAAACAAGATGCACGTTTAAAGAAGCTTCAGCATAGGCTAATTGCATTGTCTAAATACCGTGGTGAGGAATATTCGGAGTTAGAAAGATTTGCTGTAGATTTGTGGGATATCCAATCTAAGCTATCGCCGGAATCGAGATTGACAAAAAAGTTAGAAGCATGGAAAGACTTATATGTAGATAAAAACTCTATTTTGTTTAAAACGAGAGGTCAGATACCCGAAAAAAAGTCAGTAGAGCCAACTTTGTTAGTTCGGCTTGAGCGCCGGACACCATCACCGAATAATCCGCAGGTTACTGGCATGGCAAAGGCTTGGTTTATTGATGATGTTAGACGTTATCAAAGTGATGGTTATCTTGAACCAGTAGAGTTGTTAGATGAGCAGTCTTTTGCTATTCAGCATCAGGCATCAATCGAGAGTTTGGTGAATGACTTTCTAAACAAATGTCATCGTCAGATTCGAGCGGAAAGTTTTGATGTTAATTGTGTCAAAAAGATCTACTTTTCTTTAGAGTCCACCAACACGTTCAAGTGGAAATCAAGGATTTTTGAAATCGATTTTTGGTTGGAGGAAGCAGAAGAAGAAATGGCGATTGGGGAGATTTATCAGGTGATGTTTAGTTTGACGGAATATCGTGAGCTGCTGTGTCAGGAGAATAACTGGCCAAAGGCTTTGCTGAAGGCTCAATCTAAGGCTGTGGTATTTCAAGAAAAACTCAATGATGCTGCTTCTCAAGTTTTGCAATTTGTAGATGTGGAACCTAAGCGGGCATTTCAACGGGCTATTCGACAGGATGATTGTGTGGCATTGGGTTTGCGTGCATGTATTGAGTCAGAAGATGATACGAAGCTTTTGGATACATGCCTTAAGGCTGGCATCCCTCTGATGCTCTGGCATCGGAAGGATTGTGAGCAATCTGTAAAAGATTTGTGTACTAAGGGTTTGGTGAAGGATATTGGCGAGAGTGTGCGCAAATGTCGTGAAGATGGTTACGATGACGACGAACATTTAGGTCGAAATTTACTTGTCTTCTGGGATTTACCGGAGCCAAAAAATCAACTTCAATGGGCTAAGAGGGCATAAAAAGCATGAGTAATCAATCATCGGACTGGTATGTATTTAAGGGCAATGACGAGGACGGTAAGATCGAAGTTCTGGGTCTCAAGGATGGTGATCTGCCACCTGCTCCACCTTGGCGACCATTTGGTAAAGACAAAGATGCTTCTTCGGTGAATCGTCGTAAAAAACGAGGTCAGACTTTTCAGGTTAGAGAGCATGAGAAGGAAATGATTAATGCGG
This sequence comes from Limnothrix sp., assembly GCA_049644465.1. GTDB lineage: Bacteria > Cyanobacteriota > Cyanobacteriia > Cyanobacteriales > MRBY01 > MRBY01. Next base: position 8,012 of record JBARRZ010000149.1, on the reverse strand, counting down.
CGTTATATTTACGTCGTCCCCTGCTGATCACTGGTAATCCGGGTACTGGTAAGTCTTCTTTGGCTTATGCTGTAGCGCGTCAGTTAGAGCTTGGGGAGGTTTTGTATTGGCCAATTACGACTCGTACAGTCCTAAAGGATGGTTTGTATAGCTATGATGCGATCGCCCGTTTGCAGGATGTAAAAGAGGAGCAAGATAAGGGCATTGGAGCCTATATACGTTTAGGCCCGTTGGGTACTGCCTTAATGCCATCGAATAAGCCACGGGTGTTGATTATCGATGAGATCGATAAGAGTGATATTGATTTACCGAATGATTTGCTAACGGTATTTGAGGAAGGTAGGTTTACAATCCCAGAGTTAGAGAGATTGCAGGTTGAGACTGAAGTGGGTACTGGAGATACTGAGATTCAGGTTAGGACTGTTTATACGGATGAGACGGAAGATACAACGAAGGGCGATCGCCAAACCATGATTACAAATGGTGTTTTAAGCTGTACGACTTTTCCATTCATTGTTTTGACCAGTAACGGTGAACGGGATTTCCCAGCTCCATTTTTGCGGCGATGTTTGCGTTTGACGATGCAAGATCCAGATAAAAAGATGCTAAGGAATATTGTGAAAGCCCATTTCCAAGAGCAGTTTGGTGAAGGGGTTATCCAGAATGAAGTTGTCAAAGGAATGATCGAAGCGTTTCACAAGAAAATAGCTTCTAAAAGTCAGACTTTAGCGACGGATCAGCTGCTCAATGCCATTTATATGGTGATTAATGAAAAGTGTAATAAGCAAATAACAACTAAGGAAGAGTTGGATAAAAGGCTGAAGGACAACAATGATTTGTTGGCAAAATTAATGACAGACCTCGGCATGGTCGAAAGCGATTTTGAGTGAAGTAAGTCTAGAGCAATCTTTAGAAAGTTTTATTCAGACATTAGAACTTTCAGGTTTGCTGCTGGATAAGGATCGCCCTGATTTTTCTTTGGATGATGAAGATGTCGCTGATATGCTCTGGCTAGCGGCACAAATTCAGCAAAAAGCCTCTACCCGTCAAACGGTAGAAACACAATCGATATCAGAACAGAGTACTGGAACTGATGAAGGCGATCGCCCTCAAAACCGTCCGGGTGGTAGCGTAAATAGTGATGCTGGTACTGATTCTTCTCAAACTGCCGACATTACAACTCGCAATGAACAAAGCAGACTCGAAGAGCGATCGCCAGAAGTCGGTAGTTTACCGATACGAGTTTCAAAAGCGCCTACATTTCTCAATAAGCTTCAGATCAGACGGGCATTTCGACCATTGCGGCGTAAGGTTCCCTCAAAGCATAAGCAGGTGCTCGATGTAGAAGCGACGGTGGAGGCGATCGCCGAAAAACTAATCTTTGGTCAAGAAGTTTGGACGGTTGTTACGAAGCCTGAGCGGGAACGGTGGCTTGATGTGGAGCTAGTTATTGAGGTGACGGAATCTAGCTTGATCTGGCAGGACATGATTAATGAGTTTCAACAGATTCTCGAAACCCATGGTGCTTTTCGACAGTTATGGATCTGGAATTTACAGACCGAGGGAAAAAGTTTTGTTTTAGAGCCACGTCATCGCGGGCGGCGTAGAAAGCGCAGGCATCATCCCAAGGAACTTTGTCATCCAGAACAGCGAGGCATGATTTTAGTTGTAAGTGACTGTACCTCTGAGCTGTGGGAGACGGGCAGGATTTTTTCTCTCTTATATCAGTGGTCTCAGACGACGATGTTAGGGATGGTACAGCTTTTCCCTGAAAGCCGTTGGCAAAGTACGTGGCTCAATAGGGGACGAAAGTGTTTTTCAAAGTCTGGTGGTATGGGTGCGCTTAATAGTCAGCTCAAAATAATGGATATCCCTAGACATTTAATGGCAAGGGTGAAAACGAAACAGGATTTGTTTTTACCGGTTTTGACTATGGAACCGGACATGATTTATCAGTGGTCTCGTGTGGTATCTGGAAATGCGGCGGGTCGTATTCCTGTTTATCTCATGCGGCGATCGCTCTTTTGCTCTCCTGTTCCGCCATCAACAGTGGCAAAAGAAGAACTTGAAACTCCAGCAGAACTTACCCCAGAAGGGACAGTAAATCGTTTTCTGGCGATGGCATTACCTTTGTCTCGGCAGCTTGCAGGCTTAATGTCGGCTGTGCCTGTAGATATCAATGTGGTGAATCTGATTCGCCAAACCCTATTGCAAAAAGCCGAACCGCAACATGTGGCAGAGGTGTTTATGGGCGGGCTAATGGTGACGAATGCCCAGCATCCCGGTCAGTATGATTTTGCGAAAGGGGTGAGAAAAGTTTTGAATGGCATGATGCGTCAGGATCAGTTGCTAGCAGTGCTTGATGTACTCTCTGAAAAGATTGGACAAGAGCTAGATCGACCCATTGGTAGTTTTATGGCATTACTAACGTTGTTGCCCTATTACTCTGAGACAGAGCCAGAGAAAATTTTACCTTTTGCGCGGGTTAGTGTAGAGGTCTTAACGAATTTAGGGGGTGAGTATGCCACTTTTGCGAAGCAGGTGAAACGGGTTTTGCCAGCTTTGCCATTGGAGGATGCAGACCTACTGGAATATGAATTCGAGACGGCGGTATTTAAAGAAAAAGCAGACACAAAAGAGATTGAATGGAAAACGCTGGAGTTTGAAACGGTCGATCTCATCGTTGAGGATAGCGTCACCTTTGAGTTTGAGACCGCAAAATATGTAGGGAAAAAGCTACAGCGGGAAACGAAAACGACAGAAGGGTTGATCGAGGTTCTGAAAGAAGGCGCAGAAGGGGAGCAAGCAGGAATCGGGCTGGAAATGGTGCGGATACCTGCGGGAACGTTTGTGATGGGTGCGCCAGAGTCTGATGCAAATAGTCGTGATGCTGAAAGACCGCAGCATTTAGTTCGGGTTCCAGAGTTTTATTTAGGGCGATTCTTGGTGACTCAGGAGCAATGGCAGGAGGTCGCTAGTTGGGGGCAGGTAAAGATAGAGTTAAAACCTCAGCCTTCTAAATTTAGTGGTGAAAATTTTCCTGTAGAGAAGGTGTCATGGGACGATGCAAAGGAATTTTGTGCGAGATTGAGCCAGAAAACAGGGAAAAATTATCGATTACCGAGTGAAGCCGAGTGGGAATATGCTTGCAGAGCGATAAGGGATTTTTCGCCATCGGATAGTAGCGAAGCAGGATCGCCCAAGGAAGAGCAATCATTGATCGAAGAATGGAATGATGAGTATTCTCAACCCTATAGCTATGGTCAGCTCACTCCAGAAGTTGCGCATTATGGTCAGGATTTTTCTTCTGGTAGCACAGTCTCTGTTGGCTCTCTTCCAGCGAATGGCTTTGGGCTATATGATATGCACGGCAATCTGTGGGAATGGTGTGAAGACGATTGGCATAGCAATTATGAAGAAGCATCAGATGATGGCAGCGCATGGATAGAGAACAATAGTACTAATAAAGTGAATCGCGGCGGTGCTTGGAGCAACGATCCGAGGAACTGCCGGTCGGCGTATCGCTATAGGTATTCGCGCGACGACTGGGACTACTTCATCGGTTTTCGGGTTGCCTGTTCTCCCCAAGGTCTCCCTTAACACTTTCCCCTTAACCCTCCCGCCATTTATGTAGTATGAAAGTAGTTCTAAAGCTACAAAGATTAGTTTCGGAGCAAACAGACCCTGAGATCTCGCCGTGAGGCGAGCGGCTCTTTATAGATCCCCTACTTCTTTCGCTGCGTGATCCAAGGCTCAAAATAATGGGTCAGAAGTCGGGATTCTGGATGTTCTGGATGCTAAAAAATCGAGTATTCTGATTGCGTAGCCGCGTACCTGCGTACGCAAAACAAATTATTTCTCAAGCCATTCAGTGAGCAGTTCCGTCACCAACCCCGAAAAATCCTGATCACTATCCATAAGCTCAATTTTTATTTGTTTGTGCAATTCCTTCGGAATGTATGCCGATACCTGAGTGAAGCTTGGATCACTCCGCTTACCCTTCAGAGCTTTCTTCTTTTTTGCCGGAACCTCAGTAGATGAGACCTCCGACTCAGTTCTCGCCTTAAATATCTTTTTAAAATCACTACCCATCACAAAACCTCGCTTAATACAGATCTAGCCGCGTACGCGCGTACCTGAGTACTCAGATATTCAGTATCTCATCACCCACCGCAACATAATCACGCCATGCGATCCGCGCCTTCGGATCTCCCGACTCATACACAGGCACACCAGCCAAAGCCGCCTTTTGATAAGCCGCGTACCTGCGTACGCAATTGCTAAATACTGGTAAACCCGCCTCGACGAGCGTTTCCTGTGCATTCTGACCATCCTTCGACGGGTAAGGCGGCGTAATCGTGATGAGCACTTTGAAATGTGCCTTTAATGCCGTCAGCTCATCAATGGTGAGTAACAAAGCATCGAGGGCTAGCGCGTCCGGTGTCGAAGGAATGACGAGGAGATCACAACCTTCCGCCAAAGCCTCTAGATCATCTTTTTCCGGTCGAGCTTTGGTGTCGATGATGATATGTTCTGCGGTTCTCGCATATTTTGCGGCGGCTCTCTCATCAATCGTTCTAAACGGTAATGAGCCACGCTTGCCCCACTGAGTTGCAGAGCGGTTGGGGTCACCATCAATGAGTAATGTCTTCTCCGGATCTGACTGCTGGGAGAGATAACAAGCGAGGTGTACCGCCGTTGTCGTTTTGCCCACACCACCTTTGAAACTGGCAATAGTGATAATCATTTTGCGTAGCCGCGTACCTGCGTACGCACTTAAAATATGTGTGATGCTTTAATAGTAAGTGCTTTTAGCCGTTGCCGTCATCGCATACGCGCGTACCTGCGTACGCAATAGTTACTTTTTGAAGTCCTTTTACGGAGATTTTTTATGCCGCTGATTTTTTCAGGCGTTTACAAATTCGTTGTACCTGCATTGCCTGCCATTGTCCCCCACGCTTGGTCGGGATGTTTTGGGAGTTAAGATATTCTGCAACCCGCTGATATGACTTGCCGCTTTTACGATGTCTGCGAATCACTTCAATCGCTTGTTGTTCCGAGTCATTAGCCACCAGCTCACCATCTACTGCATCTTGTCCGAACCGTGGCGACCCAAAGGCATACCCGCCGTTTTCAGCCTTGGCACGTCTACCGCCTTGGGTACGTTCATTAATGATGTCTCTCTCAAGTTTGGCGACAGCAGACATCACAGTGAGAATCATGTAACCCTGTGGCGTGGTGGTGTCTACCTGTAAATCCAGCAGAATCAAAGCTTTACCATTGGGCTGTAAAACATCATCTACCAGCTCCAAAACATCGCGGGTATTTCTGGCTAGGCGGTCTAACTTTGCGGCAATAATCCCATCTGCTTCATCCCGAACCATATCAAGGGCGGATTGGAATTGGGGGCGATCGCCTGCCTGTTTTCCCGAACCGACTTCCGTAAACATTCCCGCCAACTCATGACCGAAGGCATAGCAATAGGCTTCGATTTTCTTTTTTTGCTCTGCGAGGGAAGTGTTATCAGCCTGACTTTCGCTCGAAACTCTAACGTATCCTACCAACTTCATGTCAAAAGCCTTGCTGCGTAGTTAACTTAACCAACTTTATTATAACAATTATTTCAATAACTTGTACACCCTCATTATTGACAATGCCCCAAAACATCATGATTCATTGCGGAATAGTTGACTTTTGGGATTGAAATAGACTGAAAATCAAACTTTTCTAAAATGTGCTGGAAGGCGATCGCCACGACTAAGCCAGTGGAAATTGGCGGTTCAGTTTAAGATGAAAAATATTAATGAGGTTATTTTGCCTATGACTACTGGGAGTTTTGACTTTGCGACAATTCAATCTCTCTGTCGTACTCTGAAATTCGGCAAACGATTACCGACGGCACTCTATCTCCACATTTCAACACTCGGACAACTGCCGGATGAATTAAGAGAATATGAGGCGATCGCCCGTTCTCTGCTCCCCGATCAGACTTTTCCTATTACGCTGATTAAGTTCAATACGACGGAAGCAAAGATTTCCTATCTCGATTACCCAGACTTCGATAGTGACCCCCATCCAGCTTTAAGACAGAGCATTCAAGTTAATTTAGAACTCTCCAGCCATCAATTGCGTCATTATGGTGAAAACCCGCCAATTTTGCATCGTAAAGAAACCTTCGTTTGTCCAGATTATCCGCACTATCAAACCTTTGCTGAACTGACTCAAGCGGAAGAAAAATTAGGTTTGCTCGCCGATTCTCGTAACATTGGGCATCGGCAACAGTGGGAAAAGAAGCTCCAACATTTTCGGGTCAGAATTGAAGATCATCGGCTGATTGAAATTCAAGATGCAGCCCACAAATCCCCCAAGATTGATCGTCACAAAGCAGCGATTATCCGACGGCAAATGTCTCGCCCCGTGCGATCGCTGTTTGAGGCAAATTTAGTGCAAGAGGGCATGAGCTTTTTTGACTATGGTTGCGGTCATGGGGAAGATCTCAAATTCGTTGCGGAAAGAGGGTTTACAGCTCAGGGTTGGGATCCGTTTTATCAACCAGATAATGAACTAATCGCAGCGGATATTGTGAATCTCGGCTATGTGATCAATGTGGTCGAGAAGCCAGTGGAACGGCGGGAAGCACTGGTTAATGCTTGGGGACTGACGCAAAAAATATTGGTGGTTTCGGCACAGGTTTTAATTGCCGATGGGGGCTATGGTCAGGTTGCCTATGGGGATGGGGTCATTACCAGTCGCAATACCTTTCAGAAATATTATGACCAAGAAGAATTAAAACTCTATATCGATCAAGTGTTGGGGGTTGATGCGGTTCCGATAGCTCTGGGGATTTATTTTGTATTTCGGGATGAATCCCAAGCCGAAACTTTTCGGGCATCACGGTTTCGCTCAAGGGCAACCACACCGAGAATTCGCCTCTCTGTAAAACGGTTTGAGGATTATCAAGAACTACTGCAACCTTTGATGGCATTTGTCACAGAGCGGGGGCGTTTACCAAAGAAAAATGAGTTGCCTGAAGAAGGAGATATTTGTGCAGAGTTTAGAACTTTAACCCGTGCTTTTAAAGTCATTGAACAGGCAACAGATGCAGCAGAATGGGAAAGCATTACGGAGCAAAGACGTTCTGATATTCAAATTTATTTGGCTTTGTCTAAGTTTGCAAAACGTCCAAGATTTAGCCAGTTAAATGAAACCTTACAAACCGATATAAAAGTACTTTTTGGAACCTATAAACAGGCTTGTTTACTGTCGGATATGATGCTGTTTAGTTTGGGGGATATGCAGAATTTGGCGGATATTGCTCAACGGAGTCCGGTGGGAATTTGTTCTAAAAAAGCGTTGGTCGTTCATGTGAGTGCGTTAGAGCAACTTGACCCGATCTTGAGGTTGTATGAAGGTTGTGCGAGTCGGACGGTGGGGCGTTTGGAGAATGTGACTTTGGTGCGTTTTTATCTCCATGAACCGAAGATTGCTTATATTTCTTGTGCTGATTTTGATCGTGATCCTCACCCCTGTTGGCAGATGGCGATGCAGATCGGGTTGCAGAATCTAAAGGTGCGTTACAAGGAATATGATTCTGATTTTGCGCCTGTTGTCCAACGTAAGGATCGGCTTGTGGCGCAGGATTATCCTTTGTCTGAAAAGTTTGCGCGGCGATCGCAGCAGGAAGAGGATTGGGGTTTATTAGAAAATTGGTCAGACATTCAGCTCTGGTCGGGTTGGCAGAAGACTTTACGGGAAATGGGTGTGGAATATAAGGGCGATCGCCTGTTGTGGCGCAAGGATGCGGATCCCTATCAAATGAAGGTGGTGAAAGCTAGAATTCGTTCTCGACAACGACAACGCCAGAAAGCGAAGAGTGATTAGGCACTTATCATTCAGTCAACAGAGATTGAACGGCTTTAATGGCGGAAACCATAATGTTTGCAGCTTCTTCAATTTCGGCATCGGTGGTGAATTTGCCGATACCAATGCGTAAGGCTCCTGCGATTAATGAT
>JBARRZ010000148.1:0-1519 GCA_049644465.1 Limnothrix sp. | reverse complement strand
GGGTGACACGGCGAGAATGGAAAAATTCAAGTTAAACAGTTGTTTTCTACTTTTAGTTTTCACAGTTCTGTATCTGCTTGTCTCCCCACCCCCATTTCTCCGCGTCTTTCTAACTCTTATTCATCTTTAATAACTGATTGTCAAAGTCACTGAAGCGTTCACTGTTTGTTCGCCTCCTTCGACGGGAGAAATTGCTTGCTCGTTGGCAACAGAAAAGGATGCTGCTCGCATGAGGGGCATGGGAGCGTTGGGCTGACTACCGTTCACCTGAATTTGCACAATTTCTTTGGCGCTTAAACCGAGGGCTGTGAGCACTGCATTGGCTTGTTCTTGGGCGTCTACAGAGGCTTCTTTTAGGGCGATTTTTTCGGCATCGGCGAGTACGCTATCGGTGGCTCGGAAAGAAATTCCATCAATGCGGGTTGCGCCGGCTTTAACGGCTTCGTCCATGATGCTACCTGCTTGTCCGGTCGGAATTTCGAAGCTTACCGTGTTAGTTGCCATGTAGCCGACGAGACGTTGATCGCCATCGTTATAGTTGTACTGGGGCTGGAGGTTAATGCCGGTGGTAGTCAGCTTCTCGACATTTTTTGACTTGAGAAATTCGACTACTTTGGCGCTGCGATTGGCGATGTCTGCTTGCACTTGCGCGGCGGTTGAGCCTTTCACTTCTACGCCTAAACGCACTTGGGAAATGCTGGTGGCGATCGCCTCTTGTCCTTGTCCGGTGACACTGATCGTCCGTAAAAACTCATTGTCGGCGATCGCACTGGTGCTACAAGCGACACAGAGAAATCCGGCGAGCATGGGAATAAAAAATCGATTGCGTTTCATGATTCTTTTGATAATGTTCTAACTTTGTACTGACGTAAATTTCACGACGAAGTTAACGCTTTCCAAGGAATCGGAAGGTTAACATTTATTCACGAAGTCAAGTTTTTTTGCTTACTTATAAGTTGATTCTAGAAGCTATCAAGACCAAAAAACCGTTGTTACAAAAAGCGAAACCTTTTCTGCAAGTAGAAGGTCAAGCAGCATACTGGTAAACAAATATAGGAAGGGAGCAATTTTATGCCCTTTAGTGACGTTCGTGATTACCAAATTGCGATTTTATCTGGATTTTTATTCTTAGGTGTCTACGCGAGAGATTGGACATTACATTTAGATTGGGTTGGATTTACTGTTGCCGCCTGTGTCCTGACGCAATGGAGCCTGAGTGCATGGCAAGCTCGCCAAAAAGCCACCGCCGAGAAGCCTGTCCAGCTAAAGCCTTTACTCGTTTCTGGACTGCGTAGTTCGTTGATTACGGCCTTGGGGATTTCTTTGCTCTTGCGGGTGAATCATCCAGCCGTTTTGGTGTTGGCAGGCAGTTTGGCGATCGCCAGTAAATTCTTTTTAAAGTACGAAAACAAACATTTTTTCAACCCCGCTAACTTCGGCATTATTAGTGTCTTGCTCTTGACGAAAGACGCATGGATTTCTCCCGGACAATGGGGTACCGATTGGTGGTACTTGATTC
>JBARRZ010000147.1:0-23341 GCA_049644465.1 Limnothrix sp. | reverse complement strand
TTGTTAACCCATTGCAGCACTTGCCAAGGTGTCATCGGCCATGTGGACGAACGACTCAAGGAGGCAAAAGAAAACGACACGGCCTATTTTGACCAAATCAATGGCTTGCTCAGTAAACAGCACTGTTCTCCCTATCGAGGTTCTACAGAGGTTAAACATATCCTCTGGGCGTTGGTTGGTGATTATGGTTTGGACGCATTACGCGAAAAAATCAAGAAACCACTCACAAATCTAAAATGTGCAGCTTTTTATGGTTGTTATTTATTGCGGGCACAGGACAGTATTCCGTTTGATGATCCAGTTAATCCGCGATCGCTGGAAAATGTTTTTGAGGCTGTGGGTGCAACTCCGGTCGTCTATGACGGTAGAACCCAATGTTGTGGTTGGCCGTTGTCTAGCTACGCCACAGAGCAATCTTTTAGCATGGCTGGGAAGCATCTCTTGGCGGCAATTGATGCTGGTGCGGATTGTTTAGTCACGCCTTGTCCGCTGTGCCACCTCAACTTAGATTCTCGTCAACCGGAAGTGGAAAAGGTGATCGGCAAAAAGTTGGGCTTGCCTGTGTTGCATCTACCGCAATTGGTCGCCCTTGCCCTTGGTGTGCCGCCGGAAGAGTTGGGATTGGGCAAACACATTGTTTCGACGAAAGCGCTTTTGACGAAGATGGGTTTTTAGGATTGGTTAAGTGCTTGCAGAGTTTGGAGGTTTGATCCGGCGATCGCCTCCAAATTTTCTGTGATTTTTTCAAATGACCAATCCCACCAAGCAATAGTCTCTAACTTTTCGATTACGGCATCAGGAAAACGCTTACGAATTAAGGTAGCCGGGTTGCCGCCGACAATACCGTAGGCCGGCACATCTTTGGTCACTACCGACTTCGCCGCGATAATTGCGCCATTCCCGATTTTTACGCCGGGCATAATTGTTGCGTCGTAGCCCAGCCACACGTCGTGACCAATTTCGGTGTCGCCTTTGTTGGGATATTCGGACTGATCCGGCATCACCCGCGCCCAATCTGCACCAAAAATCTCGAAAGGGTAAGTCGAAAAGCCCGACATTTTATGGTTCGCGCCGTTCATGATAAATGTCGCCCCTCTGGCGATCGCACAAAATTTACCAATAATCAGGCGATCGCCCACAAAAGGAAACAGATACAAAACATTCCGCTCAAAATCTTCCGAATCCACTGGGTCATCGTAATAGGTATAGTCGCCGATGATAATTTGCGGATTATTCACCGTATTTTTAATGAAGCAAACCTGCGGAAAATTGGACAGCGGATGAACTTGTTGCGGATCGGGATAATTCATCGGATAGCCCTCCTTCTAATGGTGACGGCAATTAGGATAAGCTAACTCGCTGTGCTGATTTTCAAACTCAAAATCTTAGAGCTTAATTCTGGATGTCAAATACTAAAGGCTGATTTGTTCAATATAACTCGTCGTATTCCGCTGTTTCCACTCGTCTAGCTTCTGTACTACGAGATGGTGGCAAAAACTCAGTACGTCTCATCGTTCCTGCATTGGGTATCTGACCATAACCATGAGGATGAATTACATTTACAGTCCTAGGCATAGTCTTAGTTTGCCGTTGTTTTGGGGCAGAAAACAAAGATAAAACCCCCGCCGTAACCACACCACCACAAACAGTCAATATTGCCCCACCGACAGCCCAAATTATAGGTGATTCCCGCTGAGAGTTTTGTTCCACTGGGAGGAGTGCTGTTGCTTCTTGTTGATTTTGTTGTTGTTCTAAAGTCCACTGCTGTTGAGCCGTCAAACTTTCAAGTTGAACTTGGAGTTGTTGATTTTGCAACATTAATTGTTGATTATCGGCTTCTAACTTCTCCATCTGCATATTCAGATTCAGCTTTTCCAATTGCAGTGCTTGTTGGTTGGGATCCGGTATTGGTTGCTGTCCGTAATTGGGAGGATATTGTATGGGTTGCTGTACTGCTTGGGGGGCTTCAACCGTTGGCATTCCAAAATTCGGTTGTTGAGCAGGGGTACCTGTTCCTTTAAGCAAGACAAGTGCTGCTAACCCAGCTATAGAAACTCCACCGATAAATGCAATGCCTTCACTCATAATATTTTATGCTTCAACTAGAACTTGAGCTTCACTTGACTTGGACTGGCGCGATCTCCGACTCACAATTTATCGCCTGTTTTTAAATTCAGATTAAGACTCAAATTGTAGGCCAATATATCAGGTGATTTTTCCACTTGGCGGTGGTTTGCTATCCGCTGTCACCATATCAATACCACATTAGTCTAGATTGTACACAAAAAAAATCATACTGTAGTGCACGATGTTTGACTAGGTGTTAACCTTTGTAGAATCAGGGTTGTAGACGTTAATTGATTTTATCGCAAGCGGTGGTGCTATCACCCAAACTAGTAAGCCCGACAAAATTGTCGCGTCACCATTCATCGATGGCTCAACTGTGACAATCTAGCACTGACAAAAGTTTCTCATCGACCGCAAAAGCAGAATTGGCAAGCTCTAGCCGAAGATGTTGTCTAATGAAAATCTGTTTTGACTCCCTAAGAGGCAACCAGAAAAGACTTGGATTTTGGCTAATATTTCTGGAGAGAAATGCTCATAATGCAAGCCATACTTCTCCAAGTTCTCTATGTCTATGTTTGATGACGGCAATTGAGATAAGCTAACTAAAGCAATTTTGGATGATGAGGGCAGAGAACTTTCATGAGCGACACACAGTTTGATTATGATTTGGTGATTATCGGTGCAGGAGTGGGTGGTCATGGCGCAGCACTCCATGCTGTGAAATGTGGTCTCAAAACAGCGATCATCGAAGCGGCAGACATGGGCGGGACTTGTGTAAATCGTGGCTGTATTCCTTCTAAGGCTCTGCTGGCAGCTTCTGGTAAGGTGCGGGAAATGCGCGACCAAAAACACCTCCAATCGTTGGGGATCAATGTTGGGGCTGTGGACTTTAGTAGAGAGGCGATCGCCGCCCATGCCACAGACTTAGTGGGCAAAATCCAGAGCGATCTGACCAATAGCCTCAAACGATTAAAAGTAGATATTATTCGCGGTTGGGGCAAGATTGAGGGCGCACAAAAAGTTAGCGTAATCGGCGATGATGGCGTGAAAAATATTACCGCCAGAGAAATCATGATCAGTACCGGCTCAAAACCCTTTGTTCCACCCGGTATTCAAGTAGACGGCAAAACCGTATTCACTAGTGACGATGCAGTGCGCCTCGAAACCCTGCCCCAGTGGGTCGCCATCATTGGTAGCGGTTATATCGGCCTAGAATTTTCCGATGTGTATACCGCCCTCGGCTGTGAAATCACGATGATCGAAGCCCTCGACGAGCTAATGCCCGGCTTTGACCCAGAGATTGCCAAACTTGCAAAGCGCGAACTTATCGACAAGCGTGATATCGAAACTTATACCGGCGTTTTTGCCACGAAAATCATTCCCGGCTCCCCAGTAAAAATCGAACTTACTGACGCGAAAACGAAAAAAGTCGTTGAAAACCTTGAAGTGGATGCCTGTCTTGTCGCTACTGGTCGAATCCCCGCTACCAAAAATCTTGGCCTAGATAGCGTTGGTGTTGCTGCCGATCGCCGAGGTTTTATTGATGTCAACGAAAAAATGCAGGTAATTAAAGACGGCAAAGTGATTCCTCACCTCTGGGCTGTGGGCGATGCTACCGGCAAGATGATGTTGGCTCACGCGGCGTCTGGTCAGGGCGTTGTGGCAGTAGAAAATATGGTCGGCAATCCAATGACTGTGGATTATGCAGCGATTCCAGCGGCAGCCTTTACTCACCCCGAAATTAGTTATGTGGGCATGAGCGAACCCCAAGCCCGCGAGGTCGCCAAAGAGCATGGATTTGAAGTGGCGACAGTAAAAACCTATTACAAAGGCAACTCCAAAGCCCTTGCAGAGAAGGAAACTGACGGTATTGCTAAAATTATTTTTCGTAAGGATACTGGAGAACTTTTGGGAGTACATATCATGGGCATCCATGCGTCTGATTTGATCCAAGAGGCTGCTAATGCGATCGCCGCCAAGAAACCAGTTCAAGAATTAGCCTTCAATGTCCATGCTCACCCGACCCTCTCGGAAGTGTTGGACGAGGCCTACAAGCGCGCCAAAGTTTCTGCTTGAATTCATTGATGTTTTGCTTGCAGACATACTGCATCAAACACTCTATCCAGCCTTTACTATTCAGCGTAGTAGAGGCTTTTTCTATGAAGCCCTCAACACAATTGACTACAAAGTCAAAAAACATCAACATCATCCTGATTGCGAGTCGGATTTCGTGCAATTAAAATAAGTATCTTTAGCGCCGATTAGCGCCGAAAATAGTTAGCGCACAATTGGAACGAAAATTTGACGCCGCAAATGACCGCCATCTTTTAGTCAGACCAATATTCTTTTGGCCATGTACTCTACCTTTCGTAATTTTCTGATGAAGTTGCCAACTTTGCAATTGACACGACTGACCAATCAACTGTTGATGTACATTCTCACTGGCGCAGTGGTTTTGAGTTTGCTATTGGTGGCGCTGGGTAGTTGGAATTCGTGGCAAATCGCAAAAAATTTCAAGTTCGGCATCACAACTGATTTTCAGATTCAGCAATTAACGGGTGAAATTATTCACCTCGACGAAGTGTTAACAATGTCTTCGCGCATGGCTGCGGCAACTGGTGATTTGAAATGGGAAACTCGTTACACAAGCTTTGAACCGAAACTGGGTGAAGCGATAGAAACGGCGATCGCCCTCGCTCCCGAAACCTACGACAGCCACGCAGAACGTACAGATGCCGCCAACGAAAAACTAATCGAATTCGAAACAAATGCATTTCAACTCATCCGGGAAAATAAAGCCGACGAAGCCTTAAATTTACTTTTTAGTGAGCAGTACGAACAGCAGAAGGAAATTTACGCCGATGGGATGCGCAAAACCACCCAAGCTCTCACCGAGCGCGCCCAACAAAACATCGAAGCTTATGGCACGTCTCTGTCGCGTTCCAGCATCTTTAGCTTCTTGAGTTTAATCATTTTAATGGTGTCTTGGTTTTTGATTTTGGCCTTAATTAATCAATACATTCAAGAACGTCATCGCACAGAAAAAAAGTTGCGAACAGCAAAATCAGAATTAGAAGTGAGTCATGCTCAAATTGGGGTTTCTGAAATTGCACTACGTCACCAAACAGCTGAATTAGAACAAGCACTACAAAAGCTAAAAAAGACCCAGTCAACAATGATTCAAAGCGAGAAAATGTCTAGTCTTGGACATCTCGTTGCCGGCATTGCTCACGAAATCAACAATCCAGTGAATTTCATTCATGGTAACCTCAAATACTTACAGGATTATTTCTACGACCTTTTAACAATTGTTTCTCTTTATCAAAAAAATTACCCGCAAGTAGTTGCTGAAATTGAAGACTATCAGGAAAGTGTTGAATTAGATTTCATTCAAGAAGATCTACCTAAAATACTTAGTTCTGTTCAGTTGGGCACTAAGCGAATTCAGCAAATTGTGCTGTCTTTGCGTAATTTCTCGCGCATGAATGAAGCTGATTGCAAGCAAGTTGATGTCCATGAAGGTTTAGACAGTACTTTACTAATTTTACAACATCGCTTGAGTAGTAAATCGGGTAATTCTAATATTGAAATCATCAGAAAATATGGCGAAGTCCCGCTTATCGAATGTTATGGTGGCTTACTGAACCAAGTATTTATGAATATCATAAGTAATGCAATCGATGCTTTAAAAGATCGTCAAAAGCAGAGTTTAGAGTCGCAAAATAGTAAATATCAAAGCCGCATTAAAATCAGAACAACTTTGCGTAATCGTCAATATGTCGAGATCTCAATTAGAGATAATGCCGGAGGGATGCCTTTAGAGGTGCAGGAAAAACTGTTTGATCCTTTTTTTACAACAAAACCAGTTGGTAAAGGGACAGGCATGGGCCTATCGATTAGCCATCAAATTATCGTTGAAAAGCATAAGGGAAAACTGCTTTGCTTTTCCACTCCCGGCAAAGGTACAGAGTTCGTGATTCAAATTCCTCTTTGTCAAAGTGATACCTGTAAAGTGGAATCCAATAATCTGTTGAGACAGGCTAGTTCTTGAAAAGTAAAAAACAAATACTTTATTTGTTATCAAAGATTTTTGCGATGAGCGAAGGGTGTGATTTGGATAGATAGAGAGAGGGCGATCGCCTCACCTTGACTCAAACTCGTAGATTGACCCAGACTTACAAATTTACCCTGACCCAGCGCAGTATCATGAATAAACCCCATTCCGCCTGAACCCATGCCTCAACCGATCCAGTGGTATCCCGGACATATCGCCAAAGCCGAACGCCAACTGAAAGAACAACTCAATCGTGTAGACGTGGTTTTAGAAGTACTAGACGCCCGCATTCCCTACGCATCACACCATCCTCAATTCGATGAATGGGTGCAAGACAAACCCCGAGTCGTTGTTATTAATCGGCGGGACATGATCCCCAGCGAAGCCCTGACCCAGTGGCGCGATTGGTATCAATCCCAGAAAATTCAACCCGTATTTACCGATGCCAAACAAGGCAAAGGCGTAAAAGGTGTAATCAAAGCAGCCCAGCTCGCAGGCAAAACAATGAACGATCGCCGCCTTGCTAGAGGGATGCGCCCCCGGCCAGTACGAGCCGTCGTTATGGGTTTACCGAACGTGGGCAAATCAGCACTCATTAACCGACTCGTTGGCAAAAAAGTCGTTGCCAGCGCCAGAAAAGCAGGCATTACCAAACAATTACGCTGGGTGAGAATTTCTGACCAAATTGAACTGTTGGATGCTCCCGGTGTCATTCCGTGGCGACTCGAAGACCAAGACAATGCCGTCAAACTGGCGATCTGTGATGATATTGGCGCAGCATCTTACGACAATCAGTTGGTGGCAGCAGCCTTAGTAGATCTATTAATTGAACTCAACTTAGGCAAATATCTAACAGACCGCTACGATCTATCTCCAGCAGATTTATCCGGTGGAAATTATATTATTCGCCTCGGAGAAGAACGATTTCAAGGCGACATTGAGCGAGGCGCGGTGAAATTACTGAATGATTTTCGTAAAGGAAGTTTAGGTTCAATTCCGCTCGAACTGCCAGCCAAAGACGATTTCGCTACAGTGTAATGATGTTCTGTAGTCAATCGACATTAGTTTAAGGATGGATCTTAATACTTTAGATACCGCAACCATTGATCGCGTTTTGGAAATGGCATGGGAAGATCGCACAACGTTTGAAGCTATTGAAATGCAGTTTGGTTTCAAGGAGCAGGAAGTGATCGAAATCATGCGCCGTTACATGAAAAGATCGAGTTTTAAAATGTGGCGCAAGCGAGTAACTGGCAGAACGACAAAGCACGGTAAGAAAAGAGGCTTTGTCGAGGGACGTTTTCGCTCTCAAAATCAAAAAGGCTCTTAAAGCCATAGTTCAGAAAAGGTGTGATCTAGTTTGTTTTGGTTGATTTTTTGGCGGCGATCGCCCCATCAACTCACGACCTGATAAATAACTGTTTTAGGCTTACTGTACTTGGCATTCAAGCCCCAATTTGCTGTAGTTCAGCAGTTATTTTTCTGCCGTTCTCGCCCTTTAACGCAGAACTTTAGCTAGATCACCAGAAGTTTACCTTTTGTAGTAATCTAAATTAGCCCGTACGGACTGCTATGAAACCTCAGCTTCCATGACATCAGAACAACCCGGAACCTTATCCCAACCAATTCCCGTCGAAGAGATTCAGAAACTGCTACCGCACCGTTATCCTTTTTCTCTAGTAGATCGCATCCTTGAGTATGTGCCCGGAGAAAAAGCCGTTGGCCTCAAAAATGTCACCTTTAACGAACCCCATTTCCAAGGTCATATTCCAAATCATCCGATTATGCCCGGTGTTTTGATGGTCGAGGCGATGGCTCAGGTCGGTGGGTTTATTTTGACCCAGATGCCCGGTATGGAAAATAGCTTTTTCGCATTTGCTGGCATTGATAAAGTTCGTTTCCGCCGCCCGGTCGTCCCGGGAGATCAGCTGATTATGACAGTGGAAGTTATCACTGTGAAAAGACAGCGCATCGCCAAAATGAAAGGAAAAGGCACTGTGGCTGGAAACGTTGCTGTGGAAGGGGAAATGCTCTTTTCACGATTGGACTTTGAATAGGGATTACAACAATTCCTTCTAAACTACTATGGAGCAAGCTGGAGAATTCCGTTGAGCACTCTGATTCATCCAACAGCGGTGGTACATCCAAAAGCCAAGATCCATCCGACGGTTCAAATTGGCCCCTATTCGGTTATCGGGGAACATGTGAATGTCGGTGAGGGTACGGTAATTGATGCCCATGTGGTGATTACTGGTTATACCAATATTGGTCTGGATAATCGTATCTATCCGGGTGCGGCGATTGGTCTAGAACCTCAAGATTTAAAGTACCAAGGGGCGGCTAGCTTGGTGCAGATTGGCGATCGCAACACGATTCGGGAGTATGTCACGATTAACCGCGCGACGGCGGAGGGTGAAAAAACAATCCTTGGCAACGGTAATCTGTTGATGGCCTATGTCCATGTGGCGCACAATTGCATTCTTGCGGACAATATTATCATCGCGAATAATGTGGCGATCGCCGGACATGTGGAGATCGAATCTCGTGCGGTAATTGGTGGCATGTTGGGCATTCATCAGTTTGTGCATATCGGCAAAATGGCGATGCTGGGTGGCATGAGTCGTATTGATCGCGATGTGCCACCGTTTATGTTGGTCGAAGGTAATCCTTCAAAGGTGCGATCGCTGAATTTCGTGGGGCTAAAACGCAGTGGCTTGTCCACTGACGAAATGAAAGTATTGAAAAAAGCTTTTCGGACGCTTTATCGCTCTGACCTAAAAACAGCCGATGCCGTCAAAGAATTGGCCACCTTGGGTGAGCATCCCCATTTAGAGCATTTATACAATTTTCTACAAAAAGCCCTAGAGCCTCAACGGCGTGGCTTAACTCCGGGTAAACGGAGCTGAAGTTGATGCACATTTTTATCAGCACAGGGGAAGTCTCCGGCGATCTACAAGGCAGTCTTCTCGTAGAAGCTTTATTTCGTCAAGCAAAAGCGCTGGGTATTCAGCTCAAAATTTCGGCTCTGGGTGGCGATCGCATGGCAAAAGCTGGTGCTGATTTACTTGGCCACACGACCCGCATTGGCTCGATTGGTCTGGTCGAATCGTTACCCTATCTCTTGCCAACATTGCGTATTCAACGGCAAGCAAAGCATTATCTCAAACAAAATCCGCCAGATAAAGTAATTTTGATTGACTACATTGGCCCAAATTTGGGGATCGGTAATTTTGTCCGCCAACAGTTACCCAAAGTGCCAATTTTTTATTACATTGCTCCCCAAGCTTGGGTTTGGTCGTTTAACGATCGTAATACGAAGGCGATCGCCAAAATTACAGACCGCATCCTCGCCATTTTTCCAGAAGAAGCCCGCTATTTTTCTCGCTACGGCATTGACGTCAAATTTATTGGTCATCCCTTAGTGGCTCGTATGGCCAAATTCCCCGCCAAACAACAAGCACGACAACAACTAGGTTTAGCTTTAAACGAACCCATTGTGACCCTGCTCCCCGCTTCCCGTCGCCAAGAATTAAAATACCTGCTGCCCGTGATGGTAGAAGCCGCCCAAAAATTACAGCAGCAAATTCCCAACCTCAAATTTCTGATTCCTGTCGCACTACCCAACTATCGCGACATCCTTGAACAAGCCGTTAACGCAGCGGGTTTGAATGTGATCCTCGTTGAAGACCCAGAACTCGTCCCCCTCACCATTGCCGCTGCAGATCTGGCGATCACAAAATCAGGCACAGTCAACCTTGAAATTGCCTTATTAGACATTCCCCAAGTCGTCATTTACCGTGTTCATCCGGTCACAGCTTGGATCATGAACAGAATTCTGAAATTTTCAATTCCCTTTATGTCCCCTGTCAATCTGATGTTGATGCGGGATATTGTCCCCGAATTAATGCAGCACAATGCCTCAGCTGAACGGATTACGCAGGAATCCTTAGCCTTACTTCGAGGAGACGACAAGCGCGAGCAGATGATCCAAAACTACCAAGATGTACGTCAGGC
Source organism: Limnothrix sp. (assembly GCA_049644465.1). GTDB lineage: Bacteria > Cyanobacteriota > Cyanobacteriia > Cyanobacteriales > MRBY01 > MRBY01. The sequence continues at coordinate 13,206 of JBARRZ010000147.1, read as the reverse complement.
GATGGGTTCTGGTGATGCCTGTGATGTGGCTGCACTTGATATTTTGCAGAACACAATTCCTCGGACGGCGACGTAGTTCGAGTTGACAAATGAGAAAAGTTTGTTAGAGAAGGGGAGACTTAGGGGCAAAGAGATTCTGAAACAAAAAGATAGTCTAAAACGAAGATTTATTGCCAGCCAAAACTTTTTTTACAATATTTCTCCATCACTCGCTCTCCGCGTCACCGTATCAAATCTTACTGGTCTCAAATTCAGGTTACTTCGTTGTCATGGTGTAGATCCCATCCCAATTATTGCCGGGCGGATTGCTAGAAAAACGCTGCGCTCGTTGGAGATGAATAGATGTCGCTTGGTCTGTGTTGTTTAAGAGATAGGCTTTTTTAAATGCGGCGATCGCCCGACCAAAATCTTTATCCATGTAGGCGATGCGCCCCTGATTGTATAAGTGCAAAAACTCATGGTGCTGATCCGTTAACGATTGCTCCCGATCGCCAATCACCTCATAAATTTTCGTTGCGGTGCTTTTTCCCTTGACTCGAATTTTGTCTAGCTCTCGCACCCACAGGCGATCGCCACACAAAGCCAGCGTATTTTCACTAATGATGATGTCACAGAGATATTGCTTCGTCAGACTCTCCAACCGCGCACTCACATTCACACCATCACCAATCACCGTGTAGTCCATCCGCTTTTGCGAGCCAATATTACCCGAGACCACTTCGCCCGAACTGATACCAATCCCAAAATCAATCCTTGGCTGATTATCCACAACCCGACTGTGATTAAATTCATCCAAACGACGGCGCATATCCAGAGCCGACTTCACCGACATCCAAGCATGATCCTCTAGCGGCAGCGGCGCCCCAAAAACAGCCATCAGCGCATCACCAATAAACTTATCTAACGTCCCGTGGTAATCAAATACCGATTCCACCATCGTTTCAAAATATTGATTTAAAAGCGAAACCACCTCCGTCGCTTCCAGATTTTCTGTGAGCGTCGTATAACCACGAATATCAGAGAACAAAATCGTCACATCACGCCGTTCCCCAACCATCAAATTCTCATCACCCAACGCCATTACCTGCTCCGCCACCCCCGGCGTCATATAGCGATATAACGTTGATTTCATCCGTTTCTCTTGACTAATATCCTCAATCACTACCAAACCACCCCGCACCTGACCCTCAGAATTTGTGAGCGGATTAACACTTAAATTAATATTGCGGGCGATCGCCTCGACCTGTTCAGCCCGGACAACCTCCACTTCACCCCAAATCAAATATTCCTCAGCCGCTGCACGTTGCGGCACAGCCAACGCACAACTCCGGCCCGGCAGCGTCACCGTACCCAAACGTAGATCCTGCTCCGGTACATAGGATTTGGTCGCATACTGCAAACTATCCTCTAAACGAGCCTGCAAATTATCAATCGGGATCACTTCCCATACTTGGCGATCAACCAATTTGCATTCCCACAATCGCCTCAGCGCAGTATTTTGACGCTCATCTTTCGGATAGCCAATCAGTTCCAAAGCCGCATCATTAATTGTGACAATACGACCCTGTAAATCTGTCGAAATAACAGCATCAGAAAGACTTTCTAAAATATCTTTTTGATATTGCTTTTCCGTTAGAACATTTTCAAATAATTTGGCATTTTCCAGTGCAATACCCGCTTGAATATTGAACGCCTGCATAAACTCTTCGTCAGAAGCCGAAAAGCTACCCTGTTCTTTATTAATCAGTTGAGTTACTGCGATCAACTCACCACTAGAGTTAAAGACGGGCATACAGAGAATATTGCGTGTTTGATAACCCGTACGGCTATCTGTCCCCGGATCAAAACGAGGATCGGCATACGCATCTGCAATATTTAAAACTTGTCCGGTAGAAGCAACAAAGCCAGCGATCCCACGATTGGAAGGGATCCGAATTTCTAACTTTTGATTATGATCGCCGCTATCGACTTTACTCCACAACTCTCCTGTTTCTTTACTAAGCATAAAGAGAGTACTGCGGTCGGCCTGCATCAATTTACGAGCCTGTTCCATAACAGCTTGTAGAGTTGCTTCGAGATCTAAGCTTTGACCCAAACTAGAGGTTGCTTTAAGTAAAGCGGAGGCACCTCGTTGGTTACGGGCTGCAACATAAAATGACTGACAAGTTTCGAGAATAATGCCGATCGAGGAAGCAAATTCTTCAAAGCGATCTTCGTCATGTTTGTCGAAGCAAGAATTATTTTTTTTGTTAACTAGCTGAACAACGGCGACAACTTTACCAGAACTGCTACAGATTGGCATACAGAGCAGTGTTTTCGTCAGTAGTCCGGGGCGTTCATCGATGTCTTTTTTAAATAGTGGATGTTCGTAGGCGTTTGTAATGTTTAGAATTTCGCCTGTTGCTGCAACGTGACCTGCAATGCCGATTTTCAAAGGAATGCGGAGATTTCGAGGCCCGTTTTGTCGTCCACGATCAATTTTTGACCAAAGTTGTTGTTGATCTTCGTCAACGAGGAAAATGGTGGTGCGCTCGGCTCGCAGAATCTGACCAATCTTGAGAGTAAAGGCTTCCATGATCTGGTCGAGCATTGTTTCTAATGCTTCGTTGTTGATCATGTCGAGGGCGCGGAGGAATTGCTGAAATTCTGCGGTGATGAAGTCCAGCAGGCAAACAAATTCGTTGATGGAAAGATCTTTAACTCGATCGGTGAGGGCGTTGGATCGATTGAATTGATTGAGTTGGGTTAGGGTCGCGAGTATGCTGCCTGCGTTGGAAAAAGTCATAGCGGAAGGGACGCTGGGGTAAACGCTAGTGTGACGGGTTTAATGATGTGGCAATGGTTTTGACTGGGTAGAGGGGCACGCGAAAATCGAATATTCTAGATGCAATTGTTGCCTATTGACCCAGTCTATCCTTTTTTCTTTGGGGATGAGTGACTTCGGGAACTTTTACGACTTGTTGCGGAAATTATTGTCTTTTTTTAGTGGCGATCGCCTGCTTTGCATCAGTATTCAATTATTATTTTTCCCAATAAAAAAGGCGGGATAAACCCACCTGTTGTTTTATTTAAATAAATTTATGAAGTAAATCGCAAGATCAAGGGCGATCGCCAAACCCAGTATTTAGCCTTTCCAGTTTTTTGCAACGATCTCAGCCAAGTCAACAACGCGCTGAGAATAGCCCCACTCGTTGTCATACCAAGCAATAACTTTAACCATATCGCCATCCAGAGCGAGAGTTAAGCTACCATCAACCGTCGAAGAAACATTAGTACCACGGAAATCACAAGACACAAGCGGTTCTTCGGTATAACCGAGAATACCCTTCATCGAAGTCTCAGCAGCTTCCTTGAGCACTTGGTTGACCTCGTCCGCGATGGTACGTTTGCCAACATTAACGACGAGATCCACAACAGAAACATTAGGAGTCGGTACGCGCATTGCAATACCAGTCAGCTTACCCTCCATCTCAGGAATGACAAGCGCAACCGCTTTCGCTGCACCAGTAGAAGTCGGGACAATGTTCTCAGCAGCAGCACGAGCACGACGCATGTCGCGGTGGCTATTATCAAGAATACGCTGGTCACCGGTATAACTGTGAACCGTCGTCATTGTGCCTTTCACGATCTCAAAACGGTCGTGGAGCACTTTGACAATAGGTGCTAGACAGTTAGTTGTACAACTTGCGTTACTGACAACATTTTGCTTGTCGTGCTCATAGTCTTGATCGTTGACGCCAACAACGTAAGTACCGATGTGCCCGCCTTTACCGGGAGCTGTAATTAGAGCTTTTTTCGCTCCAGCTATGAGGTGCTTAGATGCGCCTTCTTCTGTATTAAAAACACCAGTGGATTCAATGACGAGGTCAACGCCCCATTCCTTCCAAGGAAGGTTGAGAGGGTTTCTGTCAGAGCAGCATTTGATAACATTGCCATTGACTGTGAGCGAATTGGCGTCGTACTCAATCTCGCCGTCGAATCGGCCCAACATAGTATCGTAACGAAGCATATGAGCGTTACTCTTGGTGTCGGTCGTGGCATTGATCCCAACGACTTGGATCGGGCTGTCTGTACGTCCTGCCCAGCATCTCAAGAAATTACGTCCGATACGTCCGAATCCGTTGATCGCTACTCTAATCACCGCGTCTTGCCTCTATTTTTTGACTAAATTGCAATAAAAATTTTCATTTTGATGCCCCCAATCATATCAAAGACTGCACGGTTCGATCCCCAAATTTTTAAAAACTACCTCAATAGGATGATGATTTCAGGGTGGTTTGTCTTCGCGATATTCTGGTGCGCGAGGAAAGTTTCTGTGGTGGTAGGGCTGCTGTAGTGCCTGTGTTTTATAGAATACTTAATAATGTCAGGGCGTTCTAGGGGTTTGGTAGTGTGGGCTGTGGCGATCGCCCTTTAAGAAGACAACGCTTGTAAAAGTCCAGTAATATTGCATACTTAATTGTGTTCTGCGCGATGGGGCGGGGACTTTTAAATGAATGTTTGTGTGAGGAGAGCGGTCTTTGAAAACAGTAGATCTAAGCGGAAAACCTTTCCATTTTATTGGCATTGGTGGTATCGGGATGTCTGCCCTTGCTTATGTTTTGGCCCATAGAAAGTTACCGGTCTCTGGTTCTGACCAGAGGTCTAGTCATATCACAAAACGTCTAGCGGCTGCGGGAACACGCATTTTTAAAGGTCAAGTGAAAGAAAATTTGACCCAGCCTAATTCGGGGGCGATCGCCACAAAAACGCTACCACAAGTGATCTGCTCGACTGCAATCGGCCCAGAAAATCCAGAATTTCAAGCAGCGCAAGCACTAGGCTGTGATATTTTTCATCGCTCTGATGTTTTAGCGGCGTTAGTAAATGAGTATGAAAGTATTGCCGTTGGCGGCACCCATGGCAAAACGACGACGAGTAGTCTCATTGGCTATGTTTTGCTGACAGCCGGTTTAGATCCCACGATTATTGTCGGCGGCGAAGTGGATGCTTGGGGCGGTAATGCGCGGTTAGGCCAAAGCCCTTATTTAGTTGCAGAAGCAGATGAGTCTGATGGAACGTTAGTAAAGTTAAAGCCGACAGTCGGCGTGATTACGAATATTGAGTTAGATCACCCAGACCATTACGAATCATTAGATGAAGTGGTTGCCACATTTCAGCAGTTTGCTGGGCAATGTAAACACTTGATTGCTTGTTTGGATTGTCCGACGATTAGGTCTGGGAAACTTAATTACACGATTAGTTACGCGCTCGAAAATACAGAAAAAGCAGATTTTTGGGCCACAGATATTGAATACGGAGCGATGTCTACTAAGGCAACAATTTGGGAACGGGGCGATCGCCTCGGTGAAATTGACCTGTCTTTGTTAGGGACTCACAACTTAAGTAATGCGCTTGCGGCGATCGCCGTCGCCCGTCATTTCGATGTGCCCTTTGGCGCGATTAGCGAAGCCCTTGCCACCTTTGGTGGTGCCAAAAGACGCTTTGAAGTCAAAGGCAAACGACAGGGGATCACGTTTATTGACGATTATGCACACCATCCCAGCGAACTCACTGTAACCCTTGCCGCAGCCCGATTACGCGCAGGCAAAGATAAAAGAGTGGTCGCCATTTTTCAGCCCCATCGCTACAGTCGCACCACCACTTTTTTAGACGATTTTGCCCAAGCTTTTACCGACGCTGATATCACCGTCATCACCGATATTTATAGTGCAGGCGAAGCAAATCCCGATAACCTAACAGGAGAAATTCTTCAACAGGCGATCGCCAACTATCGAGATCACGTCTATTATCAACCTAATCTGCAAGCCTTGCCCCAGTGGCTAAAGCCTAAGCTCAGCGATGGAGATTTGGTGATATTCCTTGGAGCAGGCAACCTCAATCAGATTATTCCTGTTTTTCTGGATGAGATTTTTCCCGAATGATTTGAATTCGCGATGGATCTATCAATTGTCCGTTGACGAAATTTCAAATTTCAGATTATGGTGCGTGCATCACAAGTTCAAACTTAGCCTGAATCACAATAACTCTAATGGTCTGCTCTCCCTCCCGCTCTCAAACCACCAGACTTCCCCGCCCTTTTCCAGAGAAATCTAGTCCAGCACCACTTAGGAAACCAGCCCTAGTGCTACCACAGATCTCTCTAGCAAACCACACTTCTTTCCGTGTGGGAGGAAGAGCTGAATTTTATGCTGCCCCGACCACTTGGGATGAAACTCAAGCTTGTTTTGAATGGTATGCAAACCACCGACAAGAATTCCCACTCACTATTCTGGGGGCAGGTTCTAATTTGCTCATCAGTGACGAAGGCATTCCCGGTTTAACGTTGAACACCCGCAAGCTTTGCTACTATCGCGCCGAAGAAGAAGCAGGTATTCTCGTTGCAAGTGCAGGCGAACCGATCGCCCGATTAGCATGGAAGGCAGCAAAGCGCGGTTGGCGTGGTTTGGAATGGGCAGTAGGTATTCCCGGTTGTGTAGGGGGAAGCGTTGTGATGAACGCCGGAGCACATCAGGGTTGTGTGGCGGATACTTTGCTCTGGGTCAAAGTGCTAGAACCGAACGGGAATATTACTAAACTCAAACCAGCAGAGCTTGACTATCGTTACCGTACTTCGAATTTGCAGGGGCAAAGTCGTTTGGTTCTAGAAGCCGCTTTTCAGTTAGAGACAGGTTTTGATAAAGCTGCGGTTCGGGCCGAGACCACGCGTAATCTGCGGATGCGTAAATCTAGTCAGCCTTACCATTTGCCGAGTTGTGGCAGTGTTTTTCGTAATCCTTATCCCCGAGCGGCTGGACAGTTAATCGAAGAAGCGGGCTTGAAAGGATATCAAATTGGTGGTGCTCAGGTGGCTGAACGTCACGCTAATTTTATCCTCAATTGCGGTGGTGCTAAGGCGGTTGACATTTTTAGGCTCATTCACCACGTACAAGAACAAGTCGAAAGTAATTGGCAAGTTCTACTAAGGCCTGAGGTGAAAATCATTGGTGATTTCTCGCGGGCTTAGAGTAGAGTTGGGCAGCAAATGATCCACAAGTCTGCTCTGGGAGACTAAGATAGTCTACGGATTGGCCGAATATATTTGTTTGGTCTAATTCTCCTCACAAGGTTTAACGTACAATTTAAGTTTATTTTGTAATTACTATGGCTCAAGGAAAAGGATTTGGTCTCGGTCTCGGCAAGATGAAAGAACTTGCTAATGCATTCCAACAGGCTCAAAAGGTGCAAGAGGGCGCGAAGCTTTTGCAGGAAGAGCTGGAGCAAATGAGTGTTGAAGGGATGAATGCTGATGGTTCGGTAAAAGTCGTCTTGAGTGGAAACCAAGAGCCACGCAGTGTTGAAATTTCTGATGCGGCGATCGCCAAAGGTGCTGCGGATCTATCTGCGGCGGTGACTGAAGCGTTGACTGATGCTTATACGAAGTCCACTGAAACGATGCGCAGTCGGATGGAAGAACTGACTAGTGGTCTCAATTTACCTGGTCTCTAAACTTTAAATAATCTTTTTAGTGAATGAGCTTGATTCAATAATCTCAAGGCAACCTCCAGTCTAAATTGGGGGTTGTTTTTTTATAGTGAATAACGCTTGTTTTTTACAGGTGGGCGATCGCCTTATTCTCTACGGGGATCGCTCTTTTTAGATAAACCAACGCTTGATAACACAGAGCGACGGTTTCAGCGCGGGTCGCTTTGGCCTTGGGATTAAGCTGCATCACTTCAGGGTGATTCACGATCAAGCCAGCAGCAGTTGCCGCCGCCACAGCTTGGGCTGCATAGGCAGGAATATCCTCAGCATCGTGATAAATATCGAGATGTTCCATGCTGCTTTCAGGCAATCGTAAACCATTCACAAGGGCGAGAATGACATGGACGCGCTGCAAGTCTTGTTGGGGGTGGAATGTTTGATCGGGGAAGCCGGAGAGAAAACCGCTACGGTAGGCTTGCTGAATGGCTGGTGCGGCCCAAAAATCCTCTGGTACATCGAAAAATGTGCCGGCGGGTCGGACTGGTAATGGCACAAAAATTTGGCTGAGTAGTGCGGCAAATTCGGCACGATTGAGCAATTGGTCGGGGTGGAAAGAGCCGTCTTTATAGCCTTGAATGAGACCAAGATTGGCGATCGCCGTAATAAAAGGCCGTGCCCAATGCCAAGTCACATCCGTAAAGCTAGGCAGATAGGGGAGCGGATCAACCACATGTTCGGAATAAGTGACGGGTAATTGGCGATTAACGATCAGGGCTTGGTGCAAAAAGGCGGCCATTTCGCCACGGGTGACGTTGCGCAGGGGTTGTAAGCGTTCGCTACGGGGGTAGTTGACGACTAAGCGATTTTGGGTCGCTGTGGCCACGGCATTCAGGGCATAGCTGGGGATCAAAGGGCGATCGCCGAAAGCCTGTAGTACTTTTGGATTAGCTTCTTTAAAACCTAAGCCTTTCGCGAGGGAAATTAAAGCCTGTAAACGGGTCAGAGGAGCTTGGGGACGAAAAGTGCCATCGGGATAACCGATCAAAAAACCCATGGAAACCACTTTGGCGATCGCCGCCGCACCCCAAAAATTAGCAGCCACATCCACAAATTCTGGTTCAGGAATACCCAGCGGACGTGGCAAATCAAAACAATTGGCGATCAAAGCCGCATATTCAGCCCGAGTAAGCGACGCATCCGGCCGGAACGTCCCATCAGGAAACCCTTTCAGAAAATGGCGCGAGACTAGCGTTTGGATAAAAGGCTCAGCCCAATGGCGTACCACATCCCGAAAAGGCGTAACACCGAGGGGAATTTGCGACACCTCCGGCGCGAGAAATTCAACAAAACCATCAATCGTGGCGGGATTGAGATCATTGCCCACAGAAACCACTGAATAATCCGTTTTATTGCGTAAACTAACACCGCCATTTTGCTGAAAAATATTCCCTGCCGGATCTTGAGGCGCACCGAGATTGGGATCCGCTTCACCACTAATCACAACGCCAACTTCTGTATTTTGAGCAATCAGATTACGGCGGAGGATCGGGCGAGTTTGTTTGGCGATAAAAATGCCGATTTGGTTTTGCTCAATGCGGTTGTGGGCAATCAACGGCGAGGCAAATTCGTTGAGGGCGATCGCATACTGATTACCGCGAAATTGATTATGACAAATTTCACCTTTCGCATTATTCGCGAAGAAAATGCCGTTGCCTTTATTGTCTAAAAATAAATTATCAAAAACGAGTGGCTTACTAGTGCCAGCCGCAAAAATCGCTTCCCGTCGGCAATGCTGAAATCGGTTATTTTCGATCTCGACTTTACCGGCTTCAATCCAGACGCCAGTACTTTTTGTTTCCAAATTAATGATCGTTACGCCCCGCAGAGCGCTGTTTGGCAATAACGCTACCGCCACATTTTGAGCTTTTAGGCGATCGCTGTTATAGATACCACTGCCGCGAATGACGACCTTTTCACCCTTCGTCGTAACATCGCCCACAAGACTGACGCCCTCCGGCACAATGAACGGAAAAAGTTCACCCTGCTTACGCGAGTAGTCCCCGGCAGCGAGATGAATGGTCGTGTCGGATTGCGCCTGTTTGAGAGCCGTTGTGATCGTTTTGAAAGGTTTGTCTGCTGTGCCGGAATTATAATCGTCGCCGATCTCAGGATTAACGTAGAGCTGTGTCTGAGTCATGGGTTTGCTGTAGGGCCGCTCCCTTTATGATAGATTCTCCGGGGAATTCTCTTAGGCTTTGGGGCAGAGCTTCATAGAATGTATCGTTTGCGGTGCTGCTCCACTCGTGGTCGCATTGAATGTTTGACCAATGTTCTCTCTAAATAAGAATGTGTCCTTTTTAACAAAAGTTCGCATGAAGAATGCAGTAAACTCATGGCCAAGATGAGCGAGAGTCATCACCAGTGGGAAAGAGGGTATGAGATTAGAACAGTTAGAAGCTTTTTTGGCGATCGCCGGTACAGGAAATTTTGGTCAAGCAGCCAAACAATGTGGCGTCACTCAATCGACAGTGAGTCGGCAGATCCAGAGCTTAGAAACAGCTGTTGGCACACCCCTTTTTCACCGCAGCGCCCAAGTGAAACTAACCCTCGCCGGCGAACGTTTTTTGCCCTATGCTCGCAAAATTTGTGGCAGTTGGGATAACGCCAAAGCCGAAATTACAGAACTGATCACCGGTCACCAAACAGAACTCTGTGTTGCAGCGATCCATTCCGTTTGCGCCTATCATTTACCGCCTGTTTTGCAAAATTTTTGCCGGATGTATCCAGACACTCAGCTACGGATCACTTCTCTTGGCAGCGATCGCGCCCTAAAAGTATTGCGAGATAACCTAATCGATGTGGCGATCGTCATGAATAATCGTTTTCTGACCGCCAGCCCAGACATGGTGGTGACGCCGCTGTACAAAGAAAGCATCGAAGTTTTGATCGGGAAAACTCACCCTCTTGCAACTGCCAAAAATCTGACTTGGAGCGATCTGGCGAATTACCCCCAAGTCGTTTTTAAAGATGGCTACGGGATGCAGCGCTATGTCCAAGACCAATTAGCCAGCCAAGGATTATCCACTGGCTCAACCATCGAACTCAACAGTCTGGACGCTTTTCGGGGTGTCGTGCGCCAAGGCGATATGTTGGCGTTGCTGCCTCAGTCAGCTTTGATCGAAGCTCGCCGCGATCCGGATCTCATCGTGATGCCGCTTGCTGATGCTCAAGAAATTCGAGAAGTGGTGTTGGTAACGACCAGCGATCGCCTGAAGATTCCGCCCATCCAATATTTTTGCAGTCAAATCGTGAAACTTCTCTCTCAAAACAGTCTAGATTCACTGAGTGCGTAGGGTTCAGCTTGTCTGTATCTCCAAATAAAAAATTGCCCCAACCGCAGTTAAGGCAACAGACTAGAAAGTTTTTTAAAAAGGTCTTGAAAAAAAGTAAATAAAATTTAGGTCGAGTTTTGAGATATCAAAGCTTAGATATCCTTTTCGCCCAGTTCACGGATCATATGGTCGAAAGGTTCATCGATAAAAGAAGTGTCAACAATACCAACTTCTAAAGCCGATTCTTTAACCGTTTCTTTTAAAAACTCGATGCCACATACAGTGGGGCCAACAGGAACACTCAAAGAGTTGTAAGTTTCCCGCAAACCCTGTAGAACGCGCTCGTTGAGAACGTCTACGTTACCGGCAATCATGGCGTAGATTGCATAGCGTAAGTAGTAGTCCATATCCCGCAAGCAAGCGGAATAGCGACGAGTGGTATAGGCATTTCCCCCAGCGAGGAGCAGTTCAGGTACAGCTTCAAATAAGCGACCGGCAGCAGCTTTGACGAGGTCAGCAGAGCGACTGTTGACGATCGCCGCTGTGGTCAAGCGGTCAGTACCAGATTCGAAGTAGGTTCTGAGGTTAGCAATGGCATCACCATCAAGGTAACGCCCGGTAGTATCGTAATTTCTGATCAGACTTGTAACAGCGTCCTGCATTAAAATTTTCTCCGAACAGCAGTTTGTTAAGCTCGTTTAGGAAATATCATCCCATAGAGATGCGTGGCATCGTCTTATCGTAAATTTCTACGGCTCTCATAGTCTCAGGTTTTGCTCGGTTTCGACATATATCTTAAAGAAAAATAATAAATCGGCGATCGCCTCAGGGTTCTATTGTCCTTAAGGATCACAGCGCAATCTGAAGAACATCGGGCTTAGTAAATTACCAATATGGTTTGAATAATTTTCTCGCATAGCAAGAACGCAGAGAATAAAATCACACCGTTATTCATCGGGTTTCACTCTACTAGTTTCTCTCCCCGATTCAATTCTATTCTTTATTTATCCGCAACATCCAATAGAACAAACACTTTCCTGCTTTTTAAGCCAAATTACGTTGAATGTTAGCAATACAATCATAAATAGCTACAAACAGTTTTGTTTGCGAAATTAGAAGCTGTTAAAATTTCAAAAGAGCCGGTTTTCACAAGAATTGCTTCGCACTAATTAGCTTCTTCTGATGCAGCTTTAACTAGTATTCAGTAGAGTTCGTAAAACACAGTTTAGTTTATAACATCAATCCCTTTTCTGACATATTGAATACGTAACTTCAGACCTAAAGTAATTTGTTTCATTAGCCAGTAAAGCACAGTCAAAACAACAAAAGTGACCGCAATTACAGCCAACGGTCGAGTCGAAGTCAGTGTATTAATCGTCGTCATAACAACGCTGCTCGGATCAGTCACTAAATCCCAGCTATTGAAGCGAATAAAACGGCCTAGATAAATACCGATAGCATTGAGCAAATGGATAGTTAGCTCAGTTGGCAAAATCCAATTACGATGATTATGTTTGACTAAATAAGAATCTAAATTTAGTAGTGAAATGACGTAAGCTTCGAAGCCTAATAAAATTGCAACTGCGTGAATCGGGATAATGACGAGTGCCGCAACCCAAATCGGAATATTTCCAGAACTGACGCCACGAATGAGATGAATAATGTCAGTTAGTACGTAGGGTGCATTCGGCAAAAAGGCCATAAACGTGACAAAAGCTAGCCACCAGAAAACACTACGCAACGTTCGATCTCGTTTAAAGATGAGGATACTCATGGCTAAAGTTAATACCAAAATAGCAACGAGCCAGAGCGCATTGAGCGACATTGCCAAAGCACCACCAATTGCAGTGTCTACTTTTCGAGCGATAACGTCAAAAACCCATGGAGTCCGGAGGCGTGTACCGACAACGCTCATCAGTCCCAAGGTGAAACAAGCGGCGATCGCCCACCCTTTAGTTAGTGCGTGACGTCGAAATAACAGAAAGCTTATTAATAGTGGGATAAAGGCAAGAAAAAGATTCCAAAGAATCCAGCCACTATAGACATTGTTTAAAGCACGGTAAATTTCTAACACCACTAATTTCAATGTTGTCATCAGTATTTGCTCTTGTTATGAATACGCATTTCGGCTTTTGAAGAATCAGTTTTTATTTACATTAATATCATTTATTTCGGAATACTTATTGACTGAATAATTTCACTAAAATAGCTTTTTGTTAAGAAGGGCAATATTCACTAGAGACAAGGCGATCGTCCAAATTAAATTGTGTTTCTAAGTGAGTATTGTCATGAGCTTTATTTTTTGCCTACAATTAAAGTAGCAAAATTTCACACAAGTACTTAAGGTATGACTTCAACAGATTCCACAGCGAAAGAAACGAATAGCCAAAATTCTGGTGAGCAAGAGAAG
>JBARRZ010000146.1:0-3613 GCA_049644465.1 Limnothrix sp. | reverse complement strand
CACGCAACGGATAAAAATGATTGACGGTTTTTAAAATTAGAAACATCACGCCGAATGACCACAGTACGCAAACGCCACCGCCTAAAAGCTGTACGGCTAGCTGAGGTAAGCGCCCCAACCCTGTATCCAAAATGGTTGCATCACCAAATACAGCGACGGCCATCACGCCCCATAGGCCTGCGCCACCATGCACGGCGATCGCCCCAACTGCATCATCAATTTGTTTCTTTTCTAAAAAATCTTCTGTTGCCACCATAAACACGGCGGCGATCGCCCCAACCACAAAAGAAGCCTCAACACCGAACGAATGACAACCAGCCGTTACCCCAACCAGTCCCGCCAAAGTGCCATTAATTAAAGCGTCCAGCGTTGGTAATCGGTAGCGACGCCAGCTCAGGGTACAGCCCATCAGCATTCCGCCGACCCCAGCCAAAATGGTACGGATCATAATCAGCGGCACTTGGTCATTAAAAACAAAAGTGCTGCCTGCGTTAAATCCAAGCCAGCCCAACCACAGCAACAACAAGCCCAACACCGAAAAAGGCGCGTTTGACCCTTGAATTTTGTGCGATCGCCCCGCAGCATCAAAGCGACCCTGCCTCGCCCCTAAAACCAGCACTGTTGCTAGCGACACTCCTGCCCCAACCCCGTGGACAACAGTCGATCCTGCAAAATCCACATAGCCCAAGCTTTCTAGCCAGCCCTGACCACCACTATTAACCGCACTATTCCAAGCCCAATGGCCAAACAGAGGATAAATAAACCCCGAACTCAGCAGCACAATCAGCACATAGCCTTCGAACTTTAAACGTTCTGCCGCCGCTCCCGACACAATCGTGGACGACGTACTACAAAACATCACCTGAAATAAGAAAAAAGCTGCCAAAAGAGGACTTTGATCCGTATCGACACCCAAAGTACTCCAACCAATCCAGCCGCCCAGCGATCGCCCAAACATCAAGCCATAACCAATCAACCAAAACAAAGTGATGGAGATCCCAAAATCCATCAAATTTTTTAAGGCCACATTAATATTATTTTTCGAACGAGTCAGGCCCGACTCTAAGCACATAAATCCCGGCTGCATCAAAAAGACTAAGCCAGAACAGAGAAGGAGCCACTGAATGTCAAGCATAAAAGCTGTAAGGTTCCAAGAAAAATGATCGGTCAATACACATGCGACCAGCAACAGGCGATCGCCAAAATGCTCATTCACTGATTCAGACACAATCAGCCGATAAAGTCAGAGCAAAGGTAGAAGCAAGGGAATCAGAGCAATATCTTTAACTTCACTATCATCCGACTCTGATCCCCCAGTTTTTACAAAAAGAGAGATGCAATATCTGAATTTCAGTAGAAGATCACAGATTAATTGGCTAACTTATGGTATCAGAGCGACCTGAGCTTCAGCCACAATTTAGTCAAAAACATAGATTTGACGGCTGCTCACTTAATGGAAACGTGCTTTTCGATTGTCAAAACATAGTTTCCACAACAGTCAAAATACACAAAATCACAGCAGCTTACGAGGGAAAAATATAACGCAATTTACCCAGCTTTTAGAGCAACAAAGATAATCTCAGGACGAACTCTGGACAACCGAAAAAAAACTGACGGTTTTCCTCACCAAAGTAAGCTTTAGTTTTTCCCCCCTTCGGTAATCCCAACAAATATAGAGGGTTCTTTTCACTACAACTCGTCAATTAACTTGGCACAATAAGGACATACGAAACAAACATTCCAAACAGGAGTTTCTTAATATGTCTTTAGTACGCTTTTCCCCTTTTGCTGAGTTTGATACTGTACAAGCACAAATGAACCGATTATTTGACGAACTAACAACTTGGCCCGCTGAAGAAAAGTCTGCTTGGCGCCCTGCTGTAGAACTTTTAAATAATGATACTCACTTAACCTTAAAAGTAGCGTTACCCGGCATCACAGCAGAAAATGTTGACGTGCATGTTACTCGCGAATCTGTGCGTATCTCTGGCGAGTACAAATACGATAAAAAAGCTGAGAATAATGGTGTTTATCACTCTGAATTCCGCTACGGTAAATTTGACCGCGCCATCGGTTTACCTGTCGTAATCGATCACGAGAATGTTGTTGCTAACTTTGAAGCTGGCGTCCTAACGCTACAACTGCCAAAAATCGTGCCGACCTCCAAGAAAGTCGTCAAGCTAAATCTTGGTCAAGCAGAAACTAATGTTGAAGCCACTGATACAGCGACAGAAACAGCGACAAATACTGACCACGAATAATCTTGTACTAGCTTAAAACTAGGGCGATCGCCTGACTAGCTAACCAAGCAGATTATTAAGTTAAATTAATGACTTTACCTCTTTCACTACTGAGTGGGAGAGGTTTTCTCTTACAAAATTATTTTTGTAAAAGCTTAGTAAAGAGACTGAACATTATGCCAGATTTTTGTGAAGTAATGATGTGTTTTGACTTTATGCAGTCTTCATAAAATAAGCCAAGCTAAGTATTTTTTATAAAGTTACTAATTTTCTGTTCTCAGAAATGAAATGAATGCTGATAATAGAAATGTAAAGCGTCATGGCAAGCTTCAGAGGTTCGTTTTTTATGTATAACTTTGGGCTAAAAAGTAGACAGTCAACATCTGCAAAAAGTAAGCCGTATTATTCATTTGGTCGGCAAAAACGTGCTGCTGGCACTCAGCTGCAACAGTCTACAAAGCTTCAGGCTAGGCAGCCCAAAGTTAATTCTTTTCAGTCCCGACTCATAAAAGAAGCGTCTGATACTCCCAAAGAAGTCATCGAAGCGAGTCAAAAAATCTTAGGCTTTTTCATTGACCAAAGTAAGTTTGAGTCACTACCCAGTTTCCTCAGAAACTTCCAAAGCTTTTTTATTATTCACAACTCAGAAAAGATACCTAACTCTCTCCATCAGGCTGCTTATCATTTGCTAACTGCCGCTCGTACTGATGAGGCAGTTTACTTGCTTAATCGCTGCGCTTTTCTCTTTATCAATACTTGCTTAAAAAACAAAAAGACACAGTATATTGATCAATTAGTGTTGATATTGGAAACCGCACCCAGCTTAGGGGTTCATGCATCTCTTGCAACTCGTCAGTTCCGCGATTGGCTAGAGAGCTATAAGGCGAGCCGTCAATATCAGTTTTTGCGAGTGTTTTCGCCTCAGAATAATGCCGTGACGAAGGGTTGGGGCGATCGCTATCTTTGTTTTAATTTATTGGCTCAAACTTTTGACTCTGAGACTCCGATTGAACAACGGCAAGCGTCTCAGTTTTTGTATCAGTTTCTTAAAAATCGCTACAGGTTTCAGCTCACTATTTATTTAGCAAAAGGATGCGACGCCGCGCCAACAAATACGGCGGTACATAATCCAACTCGGATCAATTCGACTACTTTAAAATTAATTCAAAAGTTAGTGCTTAAAAAAAGTGTGAGTTATCAGTTTCTAGCTGATACTTTTCTTGCGACTACTGAGAAGTCTAGTTATGGTGAATTTAAAACAGAGCTTTCTCAAGATTTGTTGCTGCCAATGATGGGCGATCGCCGCCTAAAATGGCTACCAGAAAAAATCAACCAGTTTTTGATCACTCGGTATTCCCACAAAAATAAGATAT
>JBARRZ010000145.1:0-3313 GCA_049644465.1 Limnothrix sp. | reverse complement strand
CTTATCTTCAAACAATCGCCCTAGCGTCATATCTTCATAGAGCATTAAGGCTTCTTCTTTCGATATTTTGAGTGAAGAGTGGTCAAATTCTGGGGCGGTCCGTTCTTTATGCATCATTACATTCAGGATTGGTTCGATTAATCTACGGATACTTACGATCACGCGGCTGTGGGGCTGTGTGAAAACTGCAACTACAGTTTAGAATTAAACTGTCTTCCACAGAAGTGAAACATCATCAATGGCTGCACTTAAATGATTGGGCACTACTTCCTATAGGAAAAGCATCTTTTAGAGACGTAAATAAAAGCCCATCACCAAAAAAGTTCAGCGTATGGTGTTTAAAATTCTTTGGTTAATATAACCTTAATTGACGTGACTTTTGCTGATAGGGAAGTAAACTGTGCGCATTCCGCTCGACTATTATCGAATCCTAGGGGTTCCCACTAAGGCGACCACCGCTCAAATTACTCAGGCTTATCGTGATCGAGTTGCCCAGTTGCCTCGCCGTGAGCATAGTGATCTGGCGATTCAAGCCCGTAGCAATATTATTGAGCAAGCCTATCAGGTGCTCTCGCAGACGGATAAGCGGGCCGTTTACGATAATGATTTTTTAAACAAAACCTATCAGCTAGAGTCCCAAGCAAGGGTTCGGTTGCCTTTTCAGAGTAATGAAACCGAGGCGGCAGAGGAAGCGGAGACTGGTAGTCCGGCCATTGTTATTGAGCAGATAGATTTTTTGGGTGGCATTTTGCTGCTGCTGGAACTGGGTGAATATGAGCTGGTATTAAAGCTCGTACCGCCTTATCTCAAGTCAAAAACGAATCTTGTGAAGCAGGATTTGTTTGGTGCAGCGGAAGTGGTCAAAACAGAATTGGTGCTGTGTTTGGCGTTGGCTTATCTAGAACTGAGTCGCGAGCAGTGGCAGCAGGGACGTTATGAGGCGGCCTCTGATTCGGGTCTAGAGGGACAAAAGCTGCTGGTTGATGCGGGTATTTTTCCGGGCTTGCGGGGTGAGATTCAGGCGGATTTGGATCGTTTGCGTCCTTACCAAGTTTTGGAATTGTTGTCTCTGCCGGAGTCGAAGACGGCATTGCGCGGTAAGGGTATGCAATTGTTGCAGTCGATGTTGGATGCTCGTGGCGGCATTGATGGGGCTGGTGAGGATCAGTCTGGTCTGAGCATGGATGATTTTCTGCGGTTTATTCAGCAACTGCGTGGTTATCTCACGGTGCGAGAGCAGCAAAATTTATTTGTGGCGGAGTCAAAGCGGCCTTCGGCGGTGGCGACTTATTTAGCGGTCTATGCATTGCTTGCGGGTGGTTTTGCTGAGCGGCAACCGGAGTTGATTGTTGAGGCAAAAGATATGTTGCTTCGATTGGGTAAGCGGCAGGATGTTCATTTAGAGCAGGCGATTTGTGCGTTGCTTTTGGGGCAGACGGAGGAGGCAAATCAGGCTCTGGAATTGAGTCAGGAGTATGAGGCGATCGCCTATATTCGTGAGAATTCTCAAGATGCGCCAGATTTGCTACCGGGTTTGTGCCTCTATGGTGAGCGGTGGCTGAAAACAGAAGTCTTTTCTCATTTTCGGGATCTAAGCAGTGAATCGGTCTCGCTGACGGAATATTTTGCGAATGACCAAGTTCAGCGGTATTTAGAAAAACTACCAGCAGATGCGATCGCCAGCAGTAAAGATTGGCCAGCGGCAGCGTCTGAGTCGACACAAACTAGCACGACAACGCTCGCACAACCTGTTGGTGATTTACCGGTTAGTCGTCCCGGCCGTACAGAAAAAATACCCACACCAATAAAATCGTCAGGATCAGCTGCGCCAAGGACTGCTGCAACTCGATCGAGTGCTAGGGCGAAGGATCATCGACAGACTACGGTGACTTCTGTTAACACGAAAACAGCGATTCAACCGACTGGCGGTAAAGCAGATACGGCGATTACACCAGTCAAGACGAAGAAAAAACGGAATACAGCGGCTCGTTCTCGTAAAAATCCGTTCCCTTTTAAAGAGCTTGCTTTTGCTGTAGGAATTTTGCTGTTACTGTTTGCTTTGGCTAGGGCGATCGCCTCTCTTGGTGGTAACACGATCAGAGATGCGCTCCAAGTTTCGATCTCATCTGAACCGCCGATTGCGATTCCAACAGTTGAAATTATCGAAGAGCCAGTTGTCGCTGAAGACGGTTTTGGTGAAGCGACCGCCGAGGCAGTTATTCAAGGCTGGCTGAGCGCGAAAGCCTTAGCCTTTGGTGAAGAGCACGACAGTAGTGAATTAGACACAGTGCTGGCTGAACCGTTGTTATCACGTTGGCTCAATGGAGCGCGAGATGTGGAAGAGGCGGGCAATTATCGCACCTATGAGCATGGTTTAGAAATTGTCGAAGTGGATTTTGACGAAGAAGCCGATCCTGATGTGGCGACCGTGCGAGCAACTGTGCAAGAAGATGCTAGTTATTTCCTTGAGGATGGCACGTTAGATGCAGGCCGTTCTTATGATTCGACGTTGACGGTGCGTTATGGTTTTATCCGTCAGGATGACAAGTGGCTGATTCGTTCTTCTGAGGTAATTAATTAGTTAATGCCGTCGGGTAGCACTCATGACCGAATTACTTTGTGGGGATTGCCTTGGGTTGTGGCGATCGCCTATTTTTTGACGCGAAATGGCGAACTGACGCTCATTGCGGGATTAGCGTATTTGTTTAGTGGCTTGATGTTTGGGCCAGATCTTGATATCCACTCGGTGCAATTTAAACGCTGGGGAATGTTTCGCTGGATTTGGCTGCCCTATCAAAAAAGCCTGAGTCATCGCTCAAAATTGTCCCACGGATTTTTAATCGGTACGACGCTGCGAGTTTTGTATTTTTCGCTATTTTTGCTCCTCATGGCGGCAATTATCGTGGCGATCGCCCAAGGATTATTCGGGTTCGCGTGGAATTGGCAATTGTTTTTTATGAATGGCGGCCAGCAGGTTCGAGAAGATTATTGGCCGGAAGTGGTGGCATTATTAGCCGGATTAGAAACCGGCGCAATGAGCCATTCAATTAGTGATTTTATTGGCTCAGCGGCAAAACGTTATAAGAAAAGCGGGTTTTCTGCTATTTTGCCCCCAAAGAAAAAAAAGCGCACTTCAACACGTCGCAGTAAATCAACCACTAAACGGAGCCGTAAATAATGCCGTCGGAACTTGTTATCGATTGGGCCGAGTATCACGCAACCATTGAAACGTTAGCGCGCAATATTCACGATTCAGGCTGGGAATTTAACCAGATTCTTTGTCTGGCAAAGGGCGGCTTGAGGGTCGGTGACA
>JBARRZ010000144.1:0-9869 GCA_049644465.1 Limnothrix sp. | reverse complement strand
TTTCAGCTATGTCGGCTGTGTTAGTAGCAATATTTGCACTATTCGTTGCAATATTCGCACTATTCGTCGCAATATCCATCATATTGGAAGTGATCTTGACGCTGCTTGTCGCGATATTTGCTGCGTTGGTGGCAATGCTCGTTGAGTTCGTTGAGATACTTGCTGCGTTGGTGGCAATACTAGAAACAACACTTCCGCCATCAGTACGGAGTTGCCCGCTACTATCGACAAAAACTACTTCGTCGTTAGCGAGATCTGCAGGTTCATCATCTCCAAGACCGGGAAGAAAATATTCATTGTTTGTTGATCCTATTCTCACTTGGTCGGTGCCTGCTGTTACGCCTTGCCCAATAGCTATGGCGTCTTGACCTGTTGCCGATGATCCTCGACCAACCGCTATGCCATCGATTCCAGTCACGTTAGAGTTTTGACCAAGTGCTGTAGCACCAGTGTTTTGTGCTTGTGCAGCATCGCCTAATGCGGTTGAGTTTATTCCGGCTGCTTGAGCATCGCTACCAACAGCAACACTGTTTATGCTTAAGGCATCAGCACTTTGACCAATGGCGGTTGAATCAGCTGAATTCGCGACGGCAGAAGCACCTAATGCTGTTGATTGATTTGCTGTTGCCTGTGCAGCATCGCCTACTGCTGTTGATTGGTTGCCAATCGCTTGAGCATCGCTACCGACAGCTACACTGTTTGTGTTTGAAGCAGCAGCATTTTGACCCACTGCTGTCGAATCATTTGAATTTGCGATGGCATCATCACCCAACGCTGTTGAACGGGCGCCAGTTGCTTGAGCATCGCTACCGACAGCTACACTGTTTATGCTTAAGGCATCAGCACCTTGGCCCAATGCAGTCGAATCAGTCGAATTTGCAACCGCTGCATCGCCTAATGCTGTTGAATTTATTCCGGTTGCTTGAGCATCGCTGCCAACAGCAACGGAGTTTGTATTTAAAGCATCAGCACCTTGACCAATTGCTGTTGAGTCATTGCCAGAGGCTGTGGCACTGTTACCAAAAGCTGAAGCATCGGTATTTGTTGATTGAGCGCCAACTCCGACAGCTGTTGCTCGAGTCGCATTTGCTGCTGTGCCTGTACCACATGCCAGAGTGGTTACTCCACCGTCGATTCCTGGCGTTGCGCTAGAGCCGCCAATTTCGCAGATTTCGGCTTGCGCTGTTTCGTTGGGCGGTATTAAAACACCGACTGTGGTGATTAGTAAAGTGAGTGCCGGTGCGGTAAGGCTCAGGGCAAATCTAAACTGGATTTGTGGTTTCATAATGGCGACTTAGGCAGGGCAGCTCGGGCAAAAACTTTATTTTAAAATCTGAGGTTATCATCCGAATTTTTGCAAAAGCACAGCATTTTCATGCAAGTTTCGGAATACGGTCGGTGTAGATGCTCGAACAATATAATCGGCCACTTGGGCGTAAACCTATGTTCGTTGAACGAAATCTAGCATTGTATTTATGGAAATGCAATAGAAGCTGCAAATAAGGCCATTTGTTTGTATGCTTTTTGTAAACTTCTTGTAAATTAAATTTTGATAGTTCTGTAAGTTCAGTATTTTTACGGATTATCGGTGAAAGTTTTTTATTTTGGTGAGATGGCGGTTTGCTGAAGTTGGGGTTTGAGAGATGTTTGCTGTTCATTTGATCAGGCTTTGGTGATTGACTGGGGCAATTTGAGTGGATTATTACGGGCTTTAATGGGTTGTGCCTTCGAAGCTGATCTGCTCGGATTCGTAGTCTCTGGGTTCTACGTGGACGATGACTCTGGCCGGGGCAAAGACGCTCTGTAAATGGGCTTCTACTTTTTCGGTGATGGCATGGGCTACGGCCACTTTTTCGGCATTAGTGATCAGGTGCATTTCGATGAAGACTTGTCTGCCAAGGAGGCCACGTGAGGCGATGTCGTGGCAGTTGATGACGCCGGGAATGGTCATGACTTGTTTGTGGATGGCTTCTGGGGCGATCGCCGCTTCGTCTACCAGCCAAGGTAGGTTGTCAGTGAGGACTTCCCACGCGCTATGAAAGACAAGGGCTGCAACAGGAAAGGCCAAGATAATATCCAGCCATTGGAGCTGGGGGATGCCCCAAACTTTAGCTTGCCAGACGCCGAGTAGTCCGGCCATGACGAGCAGGGTGACCCAAATGTCGCTCATGGTGTGTTTGGCATCAGCGATGAGAATAGGGCTATTCACTTTGCGCCCAATATTACGCTCATAAAACGCCACAAAAATATTGATGCCCAGCACGATAATCAGCCAACTTACTTCGCTGAGGTTGATGCTCATTTCTGATTGGCCTGTAAGCAGTTTGCCGATCGCCCCCTGCAAGATTTCAAAGCAAGCAATACCAAGAAACATGGCAATTCCTAGCGCACCAACTGCTTCAAATTTTTGGTGACCGTAAGGATGATCGCGATCTGGTTCCGGTGAAGAAAATCGATTCGCAAATAAGCCCAAAACGTTATTCGCACCATCTGTAAAACTGTGGAGAGCATCGGCTTGGAGGCTGAGGGAACCGGTCAATAAACCCAGAACGCCTTTGAGAGTCATGACAATTAAATTCAGCCACAGCGTTAGCCACAGCACACGCCGCACTTCTTTGCGATTGTCTTGGGGAAGCGCATGGTGATGGTGGTGACTGTGGCCGTGGTGGTCGTGCATTGTTGAGAATAAATTTAAGAATGGGTTGGGACGCAAAAATGCAGGATTATTGTTTTTTAAACGAGGAAATTGTCAGAGCAAATAGCTGCGAAACGTTACAAAATACTGTGCTGGAGTTGTGACTGCAATTGAGTGTCAGTCTGGCTAGGTTCGAGGCATTCCAAGCCTTTGCAGACTAGGGCAATGCTATTCGGTGGCAGCTCTGTTGCGGGTTTTAGGGCAACGGTGCTCCAATAATTGCGGGTTAATGCTCGGAGGCGATCGCCGTCTGCTTTCACCACTGTGCCATGGAGGTACCAATCTAGGGCTGTTACTAGAGAAGGAGATTGCTGAGGAGATTTTTCGAGCACAGAAGTAAAGGCTTGTAATGTCTGCTCCGCCTGATCGAGATAGGCCGTATTTTCAGTGAGTAGAAATAAACGCATTAAATTCGTCACAGCCACCCCATTCGCCGAGGGAGTCGCATTGTCCTGATAGCTGCGCTCCTGAATGAGGAGTTCTGGGCTGCCGTGATTGTTGAAATATCCCTTTGATTCGGTAGACCAAAACTGGGCATCAAATGCTGATTGGAGGGCGATCGCCTGATCAAGCCAGTGAGTTTCAGTCGGTCGATTGGCCTGAAGATCGAGCAAAGCTTTAATTAGAAACGCATAATCTTCCGATTGAGCCGCCCCATCCGGCTGACCATCAAAATTGAGACGAGACAATTTGCCATCTTGCCACTGCGTTTCGAGCATAAAATTCACACAATTCATTGCCAAATCCCACGCTTTTTCCAGACCCAACACCCCATAAATCCGCGCCAAACCAGACACCATCAAACTATTCCAAGCCACAATCAATTTTGTATCCGTCACTGCGGGGATGCGTCCAGCCCAATCCGTATTTTTTGCCGCATGATTATCTGGAGCGGGTGGGAATGTCTGCAAATCGGCGCGGCTAGCTCCATAACGAATTTGAAAAAGCTGATCTAACGTCGCCTGCAAACTTTCTGGAATGGTGATGAGTGTGCGGCGTTTTAAAACAATTTTTCCTTCAAAATTACCGTCACTTTCAATGAAAAAATGCTGTTGTAATTCAGCAAATTGAGCCTCGCTGATCTGGGTTTTTAGTTCGTCATAATCCCAAACATAAAAAACACCTTCCTCTGGTTCGGGGTGGCTTGGATTGAGAAAACTATCGGCATCCTGCGCGGCATAAAAATAACCTTGAGGCGCAGTCATCTCCCGCGCGAGCCAGTCTACTGTGCCTTCTAGTGCGGTTTTGAAAACTGGTTCGATAATGCCCTGTGCCCAAAGATTGGCGAGGAATTCGGTGATTTGCCCGTTGTCGTAGAGCATCTTTTCGAAGTGGGGCACGGTCCAATTGGGATCGACGGTGTAGCGATGGAAGCCGCCGCCGACATGGTCATAAATCCCGCCCAAAGCCAAATGTAAGCCGCGTTGTTTGCTAATGGCCAATCCGTCCGTTTTTATTGCGTCAAAACGGCTGCCTTGCAGGGCGATCGCCGCGTAAGGAATCATCGGGAAACTCGGCCCAGCATCAGCCCGTCCAGTAATGACCGTACAAGGTTCAATACACTTTTCTAACAACGTTTGATCGAGGGCAAGATCAAGGCTGGGCAACTGCGCCGATTGCGTCAAAATAGTCGAAATCTCATCTTTAATTTCCTTAAGCTTGTCCGGTTCCGTGTCATAAAAACGCCGCAACGAACTCAGTACATCCAAAAATCCGGGGCGATTGTAACGAGGCTGAACCGGAAAATAAGTCCCGCCATAAAACGGTGCGAGATCAGTTGGCGTTAAAAAAATGTTAAGCGGCCAGCCCCCCTGACCCGTCATTAATTGCAGTGCTTGCATATAAATACTGTCAATATCGGGCCGTTCTTCGCGGTCAACTTTGATCGGTAAAAAATTGGCGTTGAGATATTCGGCGATCGCCGGATCAGAGAAAGCTTCACCCTCCATCACCGTGCACCAGTGGCAAGAAGAGTAACCAATCGATAGGAAAATCGGCTTATTCTCAGCCTTGGCCCGCTCTAAAGCCTCATCGCACCAATACCACCAATCAATCGGATTTTCGGCATGTTTGCGGAGATAAAGACTTTTTGTTTGTGCCAAGCGATTCGCCATAAAAATATCCGTCGAAATATAAGTAAAAAAGGGGTTGTGCTGTGTGAATTGTAACTAATCTGGGGTAGCTCAAATTTTTAATTAGGATCCGTTAAAATCAAACAAGTGTCTAAACCCTCGGCTTCGGCAAAATGCAATATATATGAAGACGAAATCAACGATTGTACCCACTGAAAAAGCATTGCGCTTTCTCAAAACAACAAGTAACTATGCGCGCAATCCTTATGGCATCGCGGTTATCGGTTCAATCGGTTTGCATGTCGTTGCGGCGGTTGCGTTGCCGAGCTGGTCTGAGTCTGACGGTGAGTTTACTGAAGGCAACCAAGAAGTCGTTAGGGTTGTAGAGCTACCACCGGATGTGCAAAGCCGTTTGCCTTCTTTGTCGCCTCAGATTGATTTGTCTGTTTTTGAGGCCAATCCAGATTTTAATATTGACCTCTCGGCCATCGAGAATGGTCTACCTGTGCAACCTTTGCCGCCCGGATTAGAGGGTAGAATCCCAAACCTGAACGCAGCGAATGGTACTTTTCTGCCTTTCAATATTAATAATTTGCCAACGCCTGCGCCACCAAGTCGGGGTTCGGTGAATTATTCTTTTGTGCCGAATAATAATCCGCCGGCGATCGCCAGTCGATATATTGCCCCACCACCACCCAGAAATTTCATGAATGGCTTGTTGCCGCCACCTCCGGGAGTGCCCGCGCGGACAAATCAAGCAATCTTTAATTTGGAAACGATGCCTAATAACGGCAATGCGAGTGTTTTACCGCCGTCACCGGATGGGAATCAACAAGTGTTTGCGATCAATCCTCAGGCCAAGCCAAATGGTAATAATGCGCTCCTTCAACGGCAACGACAACTAGAACAAGATGCGGCGATCGCCCTATCCCCCACAACAACCTTTGCACCCAATAGCTCCGATATTCGTTTCGATGCCGCTCTATTAAAACCCAGCGATCTGACCAACCCAGCCGGACTTCTACCCCGCTCCCAAGGTCAGCCTCGCCCTGCCAACAATCCACCAACATCTGCCCCCAGCCAACAAGCAACCCGTAGCTCAAGCATCGCTAGCAGAAGCATTCGCGGCAATTACCCAAAATCCGCCTGTAGCAGTCAAGCCAGCGGTACAGCCACTTACAACGTTGTCGTTACCCCCAATGGCACGCCCAGTCAGTGGAGCCTAAACAGCAGTTCCGGCAGCAATAGTCTCGATAACCAAGCAGGCCAAGATATTCGTAATACCCGCTTTGATAGTGCCAACAGCAATTATCGCGTAAGTGTTGGTTATACCTACCAGCCCTCCTTCTGCACAGCATTCCAAGCACCACCAAGCCAAACCAAACCAGCAGCTCCGGCACCTGCCTCTACGCCCGCAAACGCACCTGCACCAGCTGCTGCTCCAGCACCTCAAAAAACACCAAAACCTGCCCCCCAAGAAACGCTCACGATAGAAACACCAACAGCAAAACCCACTCCCCCACCAACCCAACAGCAGCCCGCACCTGCGCCTGCACCCCAAGCGCCAGCAGCCCCTCCTGCTGCACCGAAACCTGCTCCTTTACCATTACCAAAGCCAAAACCACAGCCAGCACCTGCTCCGGCTCCTGCACCAGTCGTAATCCCGACACCGGCCCCAGCGCCAGCAGCTCCCCCCGCTGCAACAGAAGCCAATCCTGAAGAATAAATGACGAATGATTTCTTAGAACAACTGCGGCGACAACAGACACAACTTAATCAATATATGGATCAATTTCCCAAAGCTAAAGTTTTAGTGGTGGGAGATTTGACCCTTGATGAGTTCTTAGTCGGCGAAGTTGAACGGTTATCGAGGGAAGCCCCTGTGCTGATTTTGCGCCACGAACACACCCGCCAAATTCCCGGTGGTGGCGCTAACGCCGTTTATAATTTTGCGAAATTGGGTGCTCAAGTGAAAGTGGCAGGCATCGTCGGTCAGGATATTCAGGGAGAAGTGATCTGTCGTATTTTTGCAGAGGCGGGTATTGATACGAGTGGTATTGTCCGGGATGCACAACGGCCAACAGTGACAAAAACAAGAATTACAGGCCACGCTCGCCAATCTGTTACTCAGCAAATTGTCCGCGTTGATCGCAAATCTGATGAACTGCCGAGCCGTGAAATTCAGTCTCAGTTAGTAACTTATATCAAAAGTCAGTTGCCCCATGTGGATGCTGTTGTTTGTTCTGATTATGGGGATGGCGTCTTCTCTGCGGCAGTGATTCAGGCGGCCTTAGAGCACGAGGTGGTGGTGGTGGATACTCAGGTTATGCCTAGTCGTTTTAAAGGGGCAATGCTTTTTACACCTAACTTGCCGGAAGCGGAAAAAGCAACGGCGAGTAGTATCACTTCTCAATCAACGCTTGAGGCTGCGGGTCAGCAATTGCTTGAGGACACGGCGGCTCAGTTTGTGTTGGTTACGCGGGGTGAAGATGGGATGAGTTTGTTTACCCAAGGCGAAAGTGGCTTGGTGGAAAATCATGTGCCTGCGTTTAACCGGACTGATGTGTTTGATGTGACGGGTGCGGGCGATACGGTGGTGGCGGGTTGGACGCTGGGTTATTGTGTTGGGGCGATGCCTTGGGCTTGTACGGTCTTGGGTAATTTGGGTGCGAGTATTGTGGTGCGTACTTTTGGGACAGCGACGACTTCTGTTGCGGAAATGCAGGATACTTTGCAGTTGTTGTTAGAGGAGTCTACGGAGCTTTAGGGAAAGTTTGCTCGTCAAAATGTCGGGCTTTGTGTGAAAAAATGAAGGTGAGATGATGGAGAGGTTATGATAAGTGCAATCTTTAATTCCTATTAGATCTTTGCCTTATTCTTCCCAACCTAATCCGGCGCAGATTTTCACCCTTGAGAATGGTTTACAGGTTATTCATCAATATTTGCCTGCAACGGCTGTTGTGGTGAGTGATGTTTGGGTTAGAGCCGGGGCGATCGCCGAACCGAGAGAGTGGGAAGGCATGGCACATTTTTTGGAGCACATGATCTTTAAGGGATCTGACCAGATTTGTCCGGGAGAATTTGATCATTTAATCGAAAATCGTGGCGGTGTGAGTAATGCGGCAACGAGCTACGATTACGCCCATTTTTTTATCACGACTGCCCAAGAACATTTGGCCGAAACCTTGCCCTATCTGGGGGACATTTTGCTCAACGCAACCATTCCCGACGATGAATTTATCCGCGAACGGCAGGTTGTACTCGAAGAAATTAATATCAGCAACGATGATCCTGATTGGCTCGCATTTCAATCGCTCAATCGCACTTTGTATCGCAAGCATCCCTATGGCCGCTCCATCTTGGGGGAGCAGGAACAGCTCTGTAGCTACAGCCCCAATCAGATGCGCTGCTTTCACCGCACCCATTATCAGCCCCACAATATGACGATTAGCGTCATCGGTAATATCGAAGCAGATCCCGCTATTGAGTTAGTCGCCCAAACATTTGCCAAATTCCCTGTCCAATCAGAATGTCCGCCCTTTACGGTGGAAGCGGAACCGCCTCTGATTGATGTGCGCCGCAGTGAAATTTCTTTTCCAAACTTGGAAATGTCACGCCTGATCATGGGTTGGCTGTGCGATGGCATTGATCGGTTTGCGGATGGGGTCGGTCTCGATGTGCTGTCGGTCATTTTGGCGGGGACTGTTTCTTCTTGGCTAGTGCAAGAATTGCGAGAAAAGCGTCATTTGGTGGTGGATATTAGCAGTGGTTTTTCGTTGCAAAAAGATTCGAGTTTATTTACGGTGCAGGCTTGGCTCGATGGGGCACAGCTCGATGAAGTGGAAAAAATAATCGGCGATCGCCTCTCCCATCTCCATAGCAACCTTGTCTCAGAAGTAGAACTAAATCGCGCCAAATCAATTCTGTGTAACGATCATATTTTTTCGATGGAAACGCCCAGTCAACTCGCCGGACTTTATGGCTACTATCACACCCTGAGCGACCTTAACTATGCACACATCTATTCCCAGCTTGTGCAACGGACAACGGCAAATGATTTGCAACGCTTGGCACGACAATATTTATCGCCAGAACGTTACGCTGTTGTCGCCATGAAACCGGCCTAAGATCATTTTGAGTGGACATTATTGCCGGATCAAGATTTGAGCATGGATCTGATACCCTCTCTTCATCCGCGTTCTGGGTTGGAGCTAAAGCTACGCCGCTACTAATCAAGATTTGTTTGCCCTTCGACAATCGGTAAACCTGCTTATTTGGTCAGCAACAAAACACACAGCGTCTTTGCGTGTTTATCCGTAGAATGTACAACATATTGTTATGGAATGAATTGACCCGATGGATGTCAAAGCGGCGATCGCCTACTCTGCCAAAACCCCTTTAAAAATTGAGACTGTACAGTTAGAACCGCCGAAAGCTGGAGAAGTTTTAGTCGAGATCAAAGCTTCCGGCGTCTGCCATACCGATGCCTACACTTTGTCTGGCGCAGATCCAGAAGGTTTATTTCCAGCCATCCTCGGTCACGAAGGCGCAGGCGTAGTCGTTGAAGTGGGCAAAGGAGTCACAAGTCTCAAACCCGGCGATCATGTCATTCCGCTCTACATCCCTGAATGTCGTGAATGTGAATATTGCCTCAGTTTAAAAACAAATCTCTGTCAGGCGGTGCGCGGGACTCAAGGTAAAGGTTTAATGCCAGACGGAACAGGCCGTTTTTCCATCGATGGCGCATCGCTTTTTCATTACATGGGCACATCGACGTTTGCAAATTACACGGTTGTACCTGAAATTTCTCTCGCCAAAATTCGCAAAGATGCACCCTTTGATAAAGTTTGCTACATCGGTTGTGGGGTGACGACTGGGATTGGCGCGGTGATTAATACGGCCAAAGTTGAAGTTGGCTCAAAGGTGATTGTGTTTGGTCTCGGCGGCATTGGTTTAAATGTGATCCAAGGGGCAAAGCTAGTTGGCGCAGATATGATTATCGGCGTAGATATTAATCCCGATAGACGGGCGATCGCCGAAAAATTTGGCATGACCCATTTCGTTAACCCCAAAGAAGTCGAAGGCGATTTAGTCCCCTATCT
>JBARRZ010000143.1:0-6779 GCA_049644465.1 Limnothrix sp. | reverse complement strand
ACGGTGCTGCAATTCCTGCTGCTAAGGGAATGCCAATGACGTTGTATCCAGTGGCCCAAAATAAGTTTTGAATCATTTTGTTATAGGTGGCTTTTGCCAGTTTCAGCCCATAGGTGGCATCCAGTGGATCGCTTTTAACTAACACTAAATCAGCCGACTCAATCGCCACATTGGTTCCAGCACCGATTGCCAATCCTAAATCTGCTTCAGTTAAGGCAGGTGCGTCATTAATGCCATCACCTACAAAGGCAGTTGGTTGTTCAGCTTTGAGCTGACGAATCAACGTAGCTTTATCTTCTGGCAAAACACGAGCATAGTAGCGATCAATGTGCAAATCCTCAGCAACGGTCTTTGCAACCGCTTCTGCATCGCCTGTAATCATCACCACCTGCACGCCCATTTCCTGTAATTTTTTCACCGCTTCTCGTGCCGATTCGCGCACTTGATCAGCTAATCCAAAGACAGCAATGACTTGTTGATCATCCATCAGGGCGATCGCACTTTCCCCCCGCGATTCACTTTCTTGTAACCCTTTTTTCAGGGCTGTAGGAAACTTTAATTGCAACTCCTCAACCCATTCTGGTCTGCCAACCCGATAGCGTTGATTATTAACGACACCTTCAACACCTTGACCCGCTACAGCTTTGAAATCAGTCGCTTGATCAAGCTGGCGATCGCGGTTATGAGCTTCTTGCACTATCGCCTGTCCGAGGGGATGCTCTGATAGGGATTCCAGAGAGGCCGCAATCACTAGTGCTGGTAACTCTTCAATACCGTCAGTATAAATCTGCTGTACACCAAATTCTCCTTTGGTCAAGGTTCCCGTCTTATCAAAAGCGATAGTTTTAATATCTCGCGCTCGTTCAAAAGCATCACGGTCACGTACCAAAATCCCGTTTTTAGCTGACATCGAGGTAGCGTTAATAATGACTAAGGGAATCGCTAAACCTAAAGCATGAGGACAGGTAATGACTAACACCGTCACTGCCCGATTAATCGCAAAGGTTAAACCCCCTGTTCCAACCGATAGCCAAACAACAAAGGTCAGCGTAGAAACGGCGATCGCCGTATAAGTTAGCCAACCAGCCAGTCGATCAGCTTTGTTTTGATATTGACTTTTAGAAGCCTGCGCTTCCTTCACCAGTCGCATAATCTGGCTCAGAGTTGTTTCATCCCCAGTGCGAGTGACTTTAATGGTTAAAGCGCCTTCTCCATTCACCGATCCAGCGACAACTTCATCACTGCTTTTTTTGATCACCGGGCGCGATTCTCCCGTTAAAAAAGCTTCGTTGACGCTAGATTTCCCGTCTATAACTTCACCATCAATGGGGATTTGTTCACCTGGACGAATGAGAATCTGATCTGCTTCCACTAATTCACTCACAGGTACATCTTCGATCTGTCCATTGCCCTGTCCATTAATCTTTTTGTGAGCGACGGACGGCACTAAATTTGCAAGATGTTCTAAAGCGCGGCTGGCTCCTTGCACCGAAGCCATTTCAATCCAGTGACCGAGCAACATAATATCGACGAGGGTTGCCAGTTCCCAGTAAAAGGAATTTCCTTCTAATCCCAGAGACACGGCCACGCTATAGACAAATGCTACGGTGATCGCAAGGGCAACCAGCGTCATCATGCCAATTTTGCTGCGGATTTCGTGGTAAGCCCCTTTCAGAAAAACCAAGCCACCGTAGAAATAAATAATGGTGGAGAGAATGGGCGTTACCCAATTTGAAGCAGGAAACTCGATCGCTTGATAATTAAACCACTCCTGAAACGATGGCGCGAAATAGAGGACAGGTAGGGTGAGTGCTAGGCAAATAAAGAAACGTCGTTTGAACATAGCGGGGCTGTGTCCAGCGTGTTTATCGTGTCCAGCGTGTTCATCATGTCCTGTGTGGTGCTGATGATTGGCTTGATGATCTGTCATATTTTTCACCAAAATTTGTAGTTCTATTTGCCCTAAACATCCTTGGCGATCGCCGCCCCGATCCCAGTGGTGAATTGTCGGAGATTACGTCTCGTTAAAGGCTTGGGCTGAGAAAGCATATTGCTTCGTTGAAAAACGAATCTGCTTAAACATTTTGCACTAACAATATGAAATGGTGATGAAATTCTTAGATAGTTATTCTTAACAAGGTAAACATTACAAAATCATTAATCTTTTATAAGAGCAGTGATTTTCATCTTTATTTCATAAAGTTGTGGGTTGATAGACTAAGATCAGTTCTGTTATGACTTAATTTTATTCAACAACAATGCGTGTTTTATTAGTAGAGGATGAGCCAGATTTAGGGCATGCAATTAAGCGGGTTTTGCTTCAAAATGCCTACATTATTGATTGGGTGCAAGATGGCGCAGAAGCTTGGTCATATTTACATAATTCTCAGATAACCTACACTTTGGGGATTTTTGATTGGCTATTACCCGGTTTGTCGGGCATTGAACTGTTGCAAAATTTACGGAAACAAGGCAATAAATTACCTGTTTTAATGTTGACAGCAAAGGATAGCCTTGATGACCGAGTACAGGGACTTGATGCGGGGGCTGATGATTATCTCGTTAAGCCATTTGGGATGAAAGAATTATTAGCGAGATTGAGGGCATTACAGCGGCGATCGCCAGATTTAGCACCACAGAATTTTATTGTTGGCGATTTTGTTTTAGATTATGCCAATAAACAAATTTATCTAAAGGATAACAACCAAGAAATTAGCTTAACTCTAAAAGAATTTCAGTTACTTGAATACTTTATGCGACATGCCAATCAAATTTTAAGTCGCGATCAAATTTTGGCACAATTATGGGAATGGAACACAGATCCCATTAGTAATGTTGTTGCCGCACAAGTTCGCCTTTTACGCCGTAAATTAGCCATTTACAATGCTCAAAATACCATTGAAACAATCTATGGTTTAGGTTATCGTTTCACCCCAAGTTTACTGTGAAAAGCAATCAACTTTTTCAAACTACCCGGTGGCGTTTGGCTGGTTGGTATGCCGGAACAATGAGTCTAATTTTTGCTGTCTGTAGCTTGGGTCTATATGAGGCGATCGTTCACGCCCATCGTGTTACAATTCACCGTGAAATGGAGTCAATTGCTCAGACATTTCATCGGAATTTAAAAATTCATCTCAAAGAATCCGGGGAGTTTGAAAAGACCGTTGACTATTTATTCTCAAGCTCCTGTTTAAATAATCATGACTGTCGCCTAGCAAATCAAGAAATATTAGACTCACTTGATGACGGGTTCCCGGATGACTATTATTTAGAAATTTTTGATACTTCAAATAAATCTTTGGTTGCAACAAAAACGAAACCAGAAAATCTCATTTTAAAATCGAAACAAGGTTCTTGGGCATATTTCAAAGATTCCCAGAATAATCGTTACCATCAAATCTCCATAAAACTGGAAACAATTAACAATCAACCTTTAGGATACTTAATTGTAGGACGAAGTCTAAAAGACCTTGATCATTACGTCGCTAGTACAACTTGGTTTTTGATCATTGGATTTCCTATTGCATTAGTTTTAGTTGTCATTTCGGCTTGGTATTTATCGGGTTTGGCAATACGACCCATTTATTCTTCCTATCAGCAAATACAACAGTTTACGGGAGATGCAGCCCATGAATTGAGAACGCCTTTAGCCACGGTCAGAGCGACTATCGAATCACTAATAATGTTGACTGAATGGGATCAGGATGACATTAAAAGATCGTTTACCAGTATTGAGAAACAAAATGAGCGTATGAGTATTTTGGTGAATGATTTATTAATACTATCGAGAATAGATCAAGGTCTTTATAATGATGTCAATAAAGCTGCGAATCAGCCTGTTATTCTAAATGATTTAGTAGACGATATTTCAGAAGAGTTTGCGGCTTTAGCTCTAGAAAAAGATATCAATCTAAAAATTAAAAAAAATGTCACTTATTCTTTGATCGTAAATGGAAATGAGGCTCAGATTTATCGTCTCTTGGCAAATGTGGTGATCAATGCAATTCAATATACGCCAAAAAAAGGGATGGTTGAAATTATTTTATCTGCTGATAATCGTCGAGCAATTATTGAAATTCATGATACGGGTATCGGGATTCCAAAAGAGAAACAATTACGGGTGTTTGAGCGTTTTTATCGGGTGAATTATGATCGCTCTCGTCATACGGGGGGATCTGGTCTTGGGTTGGCGATCGCCGAGGCAATTGTACAATTACATAACGGCTCTATCGACGTCACCAGTGAATTAGAGAAAGGCAGTATTTTTACGATTCAACTCCCCTGTCGCACTTGATTTCACAGAATATTTCCTGTGTTTTGGGCACATTAATTTTCTTCGGACTACTCGGAATGGAGCCTCGATTGTTCTAGCAAGTGCTAAGAATAATTTGCCTCAAAGCAGGCGTTACCTCAGAAAGTGGGGTTTGAGTAGTATTGGAACGAAAAATACGAGAATAGGAATTAGCAGCGATTGAGTTACATACAGCGGTTTCCAAATCACCTTGTGACAAAAATCATTTCTAAAATTCTTGTATTGCAAGACTTTTGGGTTTTCCTTTGTCACAGACTGGATTCGTATCCGCTGTAAAAGATTATATGTCTAATCCACAGATTGAAAATTGAGAAAAAGTCACAGTGATTTTAGTGCAAAATCTAATCTTTTTCGGTAAAGCATTTATTAATAACCAACTCAGCGGCGATCGCCTTTGCTAAATTCCTTTAAGCAGAAATAAAAGATGAAATTTTCTCTAACTCCAGAGATTCAGTTTGTTGAACATGATAAAGATCCCAGCGTAACTGCAAATTTAACCAAAAGTCAGCAGAATTACCAAAAAACTTAGCTAATCTAAGAGCCGTACTCGGAGTCATCCCCCGCTTACCTTTTACTAATTCATTAATCCGTTGATAGGGAACATGTAGCCGCTCCGCCAATTCTTTTTGTGTTAAGCCTAAAGGCTCTAGAAATTCTTTCAGAAGCATTTCCCCCGGATGAGTTGGCAAACGATGACTAGGTACACGAATCATATTTTTAAATTCCTACGAATGATAATCAACAATTTCAACATCACTAGCAACATTGCTTTCTGACCAAATAAAACAAATTCGATACTGTTCATTAATGCGAATACTAAACTGACCTTGGCGATCTCCCTTGAGAGCCTCTAGACGATTGCCCGGTGGTACTTTTAAATCATCAAGACAGACCGCAGAATCTAACAAATCCAACTTACGACTGGCAACCTTCCAAAGAGATTGAGGACAAATTTTCCTTGCCGATTTGCTCGATATGCCCTCGAAAATATTCTGCGTACCTTTATTTTTAAAGGACTCAATCACAAATACATGCTAACACGGAATCCATGTTATTCGTTCTATTTCTGTCGTTGCCATGACCTAATTTTTGCTTTCATCAGCTTCATTTGATAGGGAGCTGCATCCTTGCACCACAACAGGCGATCGCCAAATAATTCAAAGCAGATAACCTCTATCCGAAAAAATGAGGATAAGTAAAACTCATCCTCAATCAATAATCTATTTTCCTGAAAACTAAATTGCCTCAAAGATCGTCAACTAGTGCGTTATTAAATTGCACCTCCTGCAAAATTTGATTGGCAGCGCGATCTTTTTCAGCTTGCTTGGTTCGTTCTGCACGGGTCATGGTTTTGGCGACATTTGCTTGGGCGATATTATTCGCGGCAAGCTGTTGGAGAATTTGCTGATTTTGATTGATTTGAATGCGGGACAACTGTGACTCATTCGCCATCTGGAGCGTCATACATTTCATGACTTCCTGCGTAATTTTTAAGCCTTGGCATTGTTCAGCGAGTTCACCGGATGTTGTGGAAATTTGCGTGGAAGTTTCAGCCAATTTCTCAGTATTTTGTTGTCCCTCGGCAGAGAAGACAATTTCCCCAAGGGTGCTGGAAGTGCCAGCGGCAACCTCTGCTTGTCTTAAAATCCCTTCCGAAATGTCGTTGATGTCGGTTTGATTGAGAGCGGCATCCTCACGAATGTCGGCGAAAATTTCACTGGGATCTGGCAGGCCTAATACACCTGTAATCGCTTCAATACCTTGGGGGACATAAACCTGAAGAAAATCTTCAACATAGCTCCCCACATAGGTTTCAAAGGTGGAAGAGACCATTTGGGAAGTCTGATTCCAAGCGTTTTTCAGAATGTTGAGGACGGAAGCTTCACTTTTGGCTGTGGAAATCAAGACGATGCCTGTGGCGATGGGCATGATGATGAGTAGTTTTTTGGTGCGGTTTTTCATAGTTAAAAATCCTCTAATTTTTTGCCTTGTTGCATACAGATTTGGAAATGTGCGCCCCACCGTGCGGCGGCTTCGAGGGGGTTGGGATACTGCTCAAAGAAGCGATCGCGGGCGATGACTTGTTCTTTGTTGTTGGCTAATAAACCGACGAGAATCGGGCTGGCGAAATAACGTCCGTGGGTATAACGGCGATCGCCATCCACAAGCCATTGGGAAGTTCCGCGACGGCGATCTGCTTTGAAAGTACTCGCCACGTTTTCGCTGATAATCGCTTCCGGTGTGCGATGGATGCGTTGGTAATTGTCGATGTCGTCTCCATTGATGCGCCCAGTAATTCTCAAGGAAAGATTGGTGCGCATCTTGGCACTGGCGGCATTGGTTTCGATAATCACCGGATCTTGGGTGGTTAAAATGACCGTCAAACCAGACTTTCGCGCCGTTGCCATTTGTACGCCGACGTATTTCGCCAGACCCGCATATTCGAGCCAGATGGAAGCCTCATCGA
>JBARRZ010000142.1:0-4755 GCA_049644465.1 Limnothrix sp. | reverse complement strand
GGATAAGAACAATGCCGTCTTTCAATCACAAGACGGTGGCAAAACATGGAATGAACTGGATTCGTAACCGTGAGTCAAACAATGCGCCGCTCTAACTGCTTGGGGATATCTACAAAAGCTAAGCAGCTACTGTGAAGGCGTTCTATGATGCTCACATTGCCTGTGAACCAAAATGCCAAAATGGGCAATGTCCTAGTTAATCTTTTATGAAGCGTAAGCGACTAAGGAAGCAGCAATTTCTCAACCGTCAAAATGCGATCGCCTTCAGCATTCTGTTGCTGTGTCTAGTGGTTTGCGGCTGGCTTTGGGTTCAACCAGACTTTGACTTATTCTCCGCACAAGGTCTGGAGCAAGCTATCCAAAGCTGGGGATGGTTGGGAGTATTAATTTACATTGGCATTCTAATTCTGTCTGTTGTCATCAGCCCCATTCCAAGCGCTCCCCTAGCAGTTACGGCTGGTATGGTTTGGGGACCAATTTGGGCAGGAATCTATAGCGTCATTGGCGGCTTCTTAGGTGGTTTGCTGGCGTACTTTATTGGTCATACATTGGGGCGATCGGCTGTTCATGCGTTGACGGGCAAACTTATCTACTTTTCTAAAAATCGAGGAGAAGTTTATCTTGGCTGGGTAATCTTCATAACGCGGCTGCTTCCTGTCTTGTCATTTGACCTAATTAGCTATGGAGCTGGTATCACAGGGCTTTCGCTGCCAATTTATGCTACTGCGACCCTACTCGGCATGATTCCATCAACCTTTTTTCTAACTTTTCTAGGCTCAACTTTTACAGTTGGTCTACCGTTCGGAATTATTCTTTCTGCTTTGTTCCTGACTTTTTTGATTGGCTTACCGTATGGCATTCATCGATATAACTGGTTCAACATGAGAGATATTATTCATGTTGAATAAGTGGGGTAAAACTCTAAAGGGACTAACGGGCGCATTTGAACAGAAACCTACGGTTATAGAAAATTTATCGTCTAAAAGCTTTGTATAGAGGGGCTTTCGGGGATTAATTTTTTTGAGGCTATTCAACCAGAGAATAAGCATTGCAGCTTTGAAACTTGTACCTCCTGTTCAAGCAAATGCTGCCCTAAAGCCTTGACCGAAAGCTCTGGTAAGATTGAGTTTGAAAATGATTATCAATTTTTATTGCTATGCCAGCCAAGTCGAAAACACAGCCTGCAAAAACTGATGATGCGCCAAACTGTGAGATTCGCATGGTGCATTTAGATAAGGTGGTTGCTTGTCAGTCTGGGATCGTGACTCCGAATGAAGCACAACGGATGGCAGATTTTTTTGCTGTATTGTCCGACCCTCACCGATTACGCCTCATATCGGCTCTAGCAGAACAGGAATTATGTGTTTGTGACTTGGCGATCGCCATGAAAATGAGTGATTCTGCGGTGTCCCATCAACTGCGGATTTTACGCTCGGCGAGATTAGTCACTCACCGCAAAGAAGGGCGCAATGTCTACTACAGCCTTGCAGATGAGCATATTGTCAATCTTTATCGAGAAGTTGCCGACCATTTACAAGAAGCTTAGTCGTGAATTTTGTTGAGTTTCAGAACACCATATCCTAAAGTTGCTGCTAATCTATTGAATAGTTATTCAAATATTCAGGTGTAGTATGTCAAGTCATTGTTGCGGCGAAGATAAGCCTAAAAACCCGAAGGAACATGATCACGACCATAGCCATGGAGACAGTGAGTTCGATCTAAAAAAAGAAGCTATTCCCGTCGCTGTGGTACTTGCCTTATTTTTGATGGGTTCTATTTACAACGAATCTCTGCATAATACGCCCTATGCTTTTGCTGAATATTTGGTTTTAATCCCTGCTTATTTATTGAGCGGTTGGAATGTGTTGACGAGTGCTGGTAGAAACATTCTCAAAGGCAGATTTTTTGATGAAAACTTCTTAATGACTATTGCGACATTAGGGGCGATCGCCATTCATCAATTACCCGAAGCTGTGGGTGTAATGCTGTTCTTCAGAGTGGGAGAATTGTTCCAAGACTATGCCGTTGGTAATTCAAGACGATCGATTAAAGCTGTTTTAGAAGTCCGTCCCGACTATGCCAACCTAAAAGTGGATGGCGTGATTACGAAAACTCCTCCAGAGCAAGTCAAGATCGGTGACATCATTACGGTGACAGCAGGCGAAAAGATTCCTCTCGATGGCAAAGTGATTACAGGAACTTCTCAAATAGATACCTCTGCGCTGACAGGTGAATCCGTGCCGCGTTCTGTCACAGCAGGCGATATGGCACTAGCCGGAACGATCAATAAAACTGGGATTTTGGATATTCAAGTCACCAAATTATTTGGAGAATCTTCTATCGCCAAAATTCTCGACTTAGTAGAAAATGCAAGTAGTAAAAAAGCGGAAACCGAGAAATTTATTACTAAGTTTGCCAAGATATACACGCCGATTGTTGTGTTTGTTTCCTTGGCGATCGCCATCATTCCACCACTGATTATTCCCGGTGCAACCTCGGCTGAATGGGTCTACCGCGCCTTAGTTATTCTGGTGATTTCTTGTCCTTGTGGTTTGGTGATTAGTATTCCTTTGGGCTATTTTGGCGGCATTGGCGGGGCTGCAAAAAAGGGTATTTTAATCAAAGGTTCGACATTTTTAGATGTATTGAACGAGGTAAAAACCGTTGTTTCAGATAAGACTGGAACTTTGACAAAGGGAACCTTTCACGTCACACAGATTGTCCCTGAAAATGGATTTAGCCAAGCTGAATTATTATCTATTGCTGGTCATATCGAAGCACAGTCTACCCACCCGATCGCCCAATCAATTAAAGAAGCATATCAAGGGGAATTGGATTTAACCAAAGTTACTAATTACGAAGAAATTGCTGGCCATGGTATTCGCGCAATGGTTGGCGATCGCCTTGTAATTGCGGGAAATGATCGCCTGCTGCATCGAGAACATATTGTTCATAATACCTGTCAAATCTCTGGTAGCGTGGTGCATTTGGCAGTAGATACGAAATATGCAGGTTACATTATCGTGGCGGATGAAATTAAAGATGATTCCATCAAAGCGATCCAAGATCTGCACCAGATCGGCATCAAGCAAGTGATTATGCTCTCTGGCGATAACGATGCAGTTGCTGCTGATATCGCTGGCAGATTAGGACTGGATGCTTTTGTCGCTGAATTATTACCAGAAGAAAAGGTCACTGCTTTTGAGCAAATTCTCAAGAAATCAGGCAAAAAAGAGAAAGTTATTTATGTTGGTGATGGCATCAATGACGCGCCTGTACTAGCCAGAGCAGATGTCGGTATTGCGATGGGTGGTTTAGGTTCCGATGCCGCAATTGAAACGGCAGATGTAGTGATCATGAATGATTCTCCTACCAAGATTGGCGAAGCGATTCAAATTGCCCGTAAAACTCACCGTATTGTCTGGCAAAATATCATCTTTGCATTAACTATCAAAGCAGTATTCCTTGTGCTTGGAGCTTTCGGTCTGGCAACCATGTGGGAAGCAGTTTTTGCGGATGTTGGTGTGGCTTTAGCGGCGATCGCCAATGCGACGAGAGTTTTGAAATAGACCGAGGCGAATTGGAAAAAATCATTGAGCGCTCAACAATATCAGTTGATGAAAATCAAGGATATAGAAGCGAGAGTAGTCATGAGCAGAAAGATCGCAGCAATACTCAAAGAGACAGCAATTGTAGCGATCAGAAGCGTGGTTTTCTGGAAGATTTATTTCATTTCTAGAAGTAAGAACAGTGTTAAGGCTTTCAAACAAGGCTAAATCAATTGGCTAACTATCTTTAAACCTTATTCTGATGATAAACTCAAATTATTCATTGCTCGATCATACCGATTCCCTCGAAGCGATTGCCCATGATCACCCGAAAACAGAACTACTTTGGACTGTTCTGGGACTAAGGATTTTTCTATTCCTAATAGAACTGGTAATTGGACTTAAAAGCCAGAGTATATCTTTATTAGCAGGAGCAGGACATCTGTTCCTAGATTTAATAACAATGGGATTAACATTGTTGGTAGCTTGGCTACTTCAGCGTGAATTGAATGATGGGTCAAAGATTAAATATTGGAAAATAACTGCTTGGATAGGATTGCTTAATGGCGCTAGCCTGATCGCACTCTCCATTTTGCTTGTTTGGGAATCTGTTAAACATCTACAAGTCCCTGAAGTACTACTAGGATTACCGATGCTACTTATACCAGCAATAAGTTTGGTTATTAATGGTTTCATTGTCCAATTACTCCGCAAAGGCAGCTCTGAAAACTTAAATGTTCGAGGAGTACTACTACATGGAGTTGCTGACGCTGCGGCTTCCGTTAGTGTGATTCTTGCAACTTGTGCAGCATATTTCTGTAATTGGCTCTGGGCTGATGCTATAGGAGGTCTAATCGTTGGTATTTTTATCTTTTTGAATGCTATTTCTCTAATGAAAGACGGCTGGAAAATTTTAAAAAATGAATCAATTTGATAATCCCAAAAAAGCGATTAGCGATTAATAAATAATTATATTATACGTAAAAATCTATTAACTAAAAGTAAAAATCATGAACGAAAATCGGCAGTCCTCAATATGTAAGGATGCCTTGAAAAGCTTATAGGGCAAAGACTTCAGGGTAAGAAAAATTTGGATGAAGGTCGCCTAAAGCCGAGGTGTTGAACGGTGAATTAGTCTTCTAAGCCCATTTTTTCGTTGACCACGAAAATTATGGCAATGCTTGAAAATTGTCTATATTTTTGAAAG
>JBARRZ010000141.1:0-16970 GCA_049644465.1 Limnothrix sp. | reverse complement strand
CAATCCCGATATTACGGCGGTTGAAAATTATGGTGATGTCCGCTTTGCGCTGATTCAGCAATTGCAGCAGAAATGGTAAATAAAATCGCTAATGAAATCAAGCTAATCATCAATCGAGTCAGTTATTTGAGCCTGTTTGCGCTCGGTTTATTTTAGGCGAATTTCTTCATGATATTCTTTGGTGATCGGATAAAAATAGGCCAAAATCAAACCAATAATTAGGGCCAAAGTTGGTAAAGGGGCGATCGCCAACCGAATAGCCAGCAGCGCCGAATCCGGTTGCAAAGGCGGCGTTTCCCCAGCCGTAGACTCCACAAAACCAGACCACGACAACGCCAAACCCACCAGAAATAAACTCACCGCCAAACCCATC
This sequence comes from Limnothrix sp., assembly GCA_049644465.1. Classification (GTDB taxonomy): domain Bacteria; phylum Cyanobacteriota; class Cyanobacteriia; order Cyanobacteriales; family MRBY01; genus MRBY01. The sequence continues at coordinate 16,597 of JBARRZ010000141.1, read as the reverse complement.
TTTTGCAGCAAAACCATAAAGCCATAAAACACCCCTTCCCGCCGCTGTCCTGTATTCAGCTCATCCAGCTCAATCACATCCGGCACCATCGACCAAGGAATCAGATAACTCACCGACACTCCGCACCCCGCCAAAATTGCACAGAAAAACATCAAACCAATCTGTCCCGGCTGGAGGAAAAATAAACCAATCTGCGCAATAATCCACAACCCAACCCCGGTAAAATAAACCGCTTTTTTGCCCCATCGACGACTCGCCGCACTGCCGACAAATAGCAACAGCAAGGCCGTACCCTGCACCGCCAAAGCCACATTCGGAAACATTGCATCCGGCAGCCCCATCCAACTAATCACAAAATACGGCAGAATCGAAGCCGTCAGCTGAATCGCTAACCATGACGCCATATAGATGCCGATGACGTATAGAAAAGGCTTGTTCTGAAAGGCAATTTTGAGCTGTTCTTTGAACGCAACGGGTGTTTCGCTAGCGTCGTTGCTGGGGTGTGCGAGCAGTAAATGTTGTTCTGTTGGTGACTGAATAAAAGTGTAACTACTCACCGCGAATAAAATACCAAGGGACACTGCGACAAAAATCCATAAAGATTCAGTTTGCAACGCATTCAACACAAAAATGCTGATAAAAGCAAGACCCGAAAACACAGCCAATATTTGCCCAAAAACTTTGCGCTGGGGCCGATCCAAAATGGCATTACGACCTTTTTCTTGCAGACGTAACGTACACCAAAATAGGGTTAGGCACGCAAAGATAGAACAAACCAAACCCAAGATTAGATACTGTTTTTCAGGATTGTCTGGATAGGCTTGAAAGACGATGCGGGCGACTATTAATGAAAAAATGCTGGAGCCAATCGAAAAGCTAAACCGAAAACTATTGAGACTAGTGCGTTCGTTATAGTCTTGGGTCAGTTCTGGCGTGAGGGCTGCGTAGGGCAAGTTGACGGCAGTATAGGCGAGATTAAATAAAATGCCGATCAGTACGTAATAGGCGAATAAAAACCAATCGTTAACTTGATCGATATCGCTAAAACTGGGAACGAGCCACTGGGCAAAAAAGATCACGACAAAAGGGATCGTTCCCCACAACATCCACGGTATGCGCCGTCCCCACTTGCTTTTTGTGCGATCGCTCATCATGCCGACGACTGGGTCATTAATTGCATCGGCAATCTTACCAATCATCAAAATACTACCTGCTAGTCCGGGCGGTAAGCCTGCGACTTGGGTAAAAAAGTACAGCAGAAAAAAGACGAGGACGTTAGCGGTTAATGCTGGCCCGATATCGCCTGCCCCGAAGGCAATTTTTGTGGTGAGGTTGAGCTTTTCGGCTTGGGGTTGTAGTGGGGTTGTCATGGGGCACTATTCGGAATGACGGGCATAGACTAACCGCAATTGTAGTCGCTGCTACTAATATCTAGTTTTTTCGCTAAGTTGAGGATGTTAGAGAAAGGGACAGGGGGACACGGGGACACGGAGACAAAGAGACACGGAGACAAAGAGACACGGAGATTGATTGTGAACCAAACCTTATTGCCATAACATCTCCCCGTCGCCCGCTCTCCCCTTCTCCGCGTCAGCATTTCAAGCGGAACTAAGGTTATCTAACTTTTTCGCTGTTGTGTTTGGGTGGCGATCGCCAACACAGAAAGTAGAGATGTAGAATAAGACCTACGCCTTTTCGTTAATACTTCTATGCAATCCCCTCTGATTAACGGCCGCTACCAAATTATCCGTACCCTTGGACAGGGGGGCTTCGGTGAAACATTTTTGGTACAGGACACTCATTTACCCTCGCAACGACAATGCGTTTTGAAAGCATTGCGGGTCGATGCAACCAGTCCCCAGATGGTGCAAGAAATTCAGCGACGGTTTCAGCGTGAAGCGGCGATCTTGGAAGGTTTGGGCGAAAACAATCCGCAAATTCCGCAGTTGTTCGCGTATTTTGAAAACCAAGGCAAATTCTATTTAGTCCAAGAATGGATCGATGGCCTAACGCTGCAAGATGCGGTGCAACAGAATGGGACATTTTCGGTTGAACAGGTGCAAACGTTATTGCTGGATTTGTTGCCAGTCTTGCAGTCGATTCACAACGAATATATTATTCACCGCGATGTTAAACCCGAAAATATCATTCTCCGCAACCGTGATCAGCGGCCTGTGCTGATTGATTTTGGGGCAGTGAAAGAGGCTTTGTCTACCGCAATTCATCTGGATACGAGCAGTCCGGTTTCGGTGGCGATCGGGACACCGGGTTATATGGCGCCGGAGCAAGGAACAGGGCGTCCAGTATTTTCTAGTGATTTATATGCGTTGGGTTTTACGGCTGTTTATTTACTGACGGGCAAGTCGCCGCAGAATTTTGCGACAGATCCGCAATCTGGTGAATTAGCTTGGCAACAGGATTTTCCTTATCTACAAACACCGCTCGGTCAGGCGATCGCCAAAGCTGTAAAATTTCATCCCCGCGAGCGTTTTCCGACTGCCACTGCAATGCTGACTGCATTGCAAAATAACCCATCCCCCACCGGCGCAACAGTACCCGCCAATCTGATTGTCAACAATCCCACTAGCAGCCCGACCATGCCACCAGCACCAGTGAATGCACCGTCACCACTGGCCACCACTGCGACGAAAGTGATTGGTTCGCCCCAACCTTCGACAATGGCACCCACTTCTGTTACCGTTTCACCGATGCCTATTGCACCACTCGCACCAGCGGAAAAAGGAGGCTGCTGGAAAACGGGATTGTTATTTTTGATTTTTAGTGTGATCGGTATTAGTGCTGGTTTATGGCTGGCGCTTGGATTTCTTGGGCGCGATCCGGAACCCCAGACCTTCCCACCAACTGAAGAAGTCACACCAGAAGAACCTGTTGTTGAGGAACCCGTAGTTACACCCGAACCAGAGCCGGAACCGGAACCAGAGCCGGAACCGGAACCAGAGCCGGAACCGGAACCCGAACCAGAGCCGGAACCGGAGCCAGAGCCGGAACCCGAACCAGAGCCGGAACCGGAACCTGAAGAAATCCCCATCATGCCAGTGGGGACAAAAGAAAAAGACCTCACCCGTTCCTTGGGGAAGCCGACTCAAGAGAGCAAAGGTTTGTGGGGCGATAGTCGTGCGCTTTTGTATAAAGAATATGGCGCAGCAAATGTCAGTCTTGGCTACATTATCGACAATCGGAAAAAGACGATTCAGCAAACAGAAGTGACTTTTCCGCTGAATACTGACCTCGGTATTATGCAAAGTACGTTGCAGCAATTGCTGCCGGAAGGTGCGCCTTCGGAGGTGCTTGGTGCGCTGCAATCGGTCTATAGTGGCAACCAAAATCTACGTTCTTTTCGCACGAGTAAGCATCGCGGCCAAGTGAAACGTCAGCCCAGTGGCCGGATTTATTTAGGTCTCTGGGATCCGGACTTCCACCCTTAAGCTTGGAAGCGCTTGGCTCTGAGACGTAATCTGAAAATTTAAATCTGCTAAAAAGCTAACGATGGGACTTGAACCCACGACCTACGCATTACGAATGCGTTGCTCTACCAGCTGAGCTACGTTAGCAAGGAAATCTATCCGGATGGTATTTTACTACATTTGTTTTTGCGATCGCCTTTTATTCTCCCAAGTTTTCTAAAAGGACGCACTCATTAAAGTACGTAATTTTTCGGTGAGTTTGGCTGCTTCGCTAGGATTTTGGTCTTTGTGTAGGGCGATCGCCTGTTTGAAAAATCGGGTACTTTCTTCGATCTGTCCGATGCGGAACAATAATGCGCCGAGATTTTGGTGTGTCCAAGCATTCGTCGGATTGAGCTGCAAGGCTTTTTCGTAAGCGGCGATCGCCTTGGGTACGTCGTAAATCGCGTTAAATGCCATTCCCAAATGATAATAACCTGCTGCAAAATTTGGGTCGGCTTGGATAGTCATTTGATGGTGGGCGATCGCCTGTTGCGCTTGTTTTTTCGTTTGTAATAATGCACCGAGATTGTGGTGCGCGCCAATTTTTAGCTTTTCGATCAAAGGTTGCGCGAGGGCTTGCTCGTAATGTTTGATCGCTTTATCCGTATCTCCTTGTTTACGAAACGCATTTGCCAAATGATAATGCAGCTCATAGATTAAGTTTGGACTAGTGTTAACGCTATATTTCAAGCCCTGTTTCAGCGTTTTTAACGACTTTTGCACTAACCCTTCTGCCAAATAAATCGCGCCTAATTTACTGCACACATACGGATCATTACCGTGATTTTGAAAATATTGCTCCATCGCCACTTTCGCGCGAGTACTTTTCTCTAGCTTGGCGATCGCCTCCCGCTGATAACCTGTATGGAAAATCGCGACTGTCGGGATTTCAAGAATCTTCCAGTGCGGTTCTGCCTGCAAAATTTCACTCACACTGTCATCAATTAAGGCATGATAAGGCCGATCAAATTGCACATTGGCATGACGACGAAACAACCGCGACACCAGCGAATAAGGTGATTGGATCGCTCCAATCTCTTGCCGCAACAAATTTACAACTAGTGCATCCGGGTCGGCGATCGCCGCTTCAAGATCAGGCACAACCGCCGGATTCAACGACTCATCCGCGTCCAACACCAAAACCCATTCTTTCGTGACTAACTTCAAAGCCTCATTCCGCGCCGCTGCGAAATCTTGACACCAAGCAAAATGACCTACCGTCGCCCCAAAATGCTCGGCGATCGCCACCGTATTATCCGTAGATCCCGTGTCGAGAACCACAATTTCTCCCACAACATCACGCACACTTTCCAAGCATTTTTTGAGAGTATCCGCTTCGTTTTTGACGATCATGCACAGACTAAGGCGGTCATTCATGGATTTCAAACTAATTAAAATTTGCTGCAATCTTCAAGCCGAATTGTAGCGGAAAGCCGACAAAACAATTACAAAATACCCAGCAATATCGCTGTTGTCTATCAATCATTTAACTTTAGATTAAAAAACTTAGTTGAATTCGTTTCTTTGCTACTAATCAATTCTTTATTTAAAAAATAGGTAAAACAAGCAATAAAATTATTTTGATTAAGCCGATTTGAAAATTCTGTTAACCACAAAAAAAAAGAGAGCAAAAGCCCTCTTTGTCTAATCCAAATTTTAAATTTCTTATTTATAAGACTGCGATCTGAAAATTACGCAACCATTTTGAGTAATGCTGTTACAGCGGCAAATGCACCAAGGATTGCGATACCAATGATCAGAGACATTGTGTAATTCTTGCGCTTTTCGCTACCAGACTTATCGCTAACGTACATGTCAGGCGTAACTGCGTGGTTATTGATTAAACCTTGACCACTGACTGTGTAACCATCTGCTACTTTTGTGTCAGAGCCTGAAGTCTTTTCGGGGTTTGTATTGATGTCGCCTTCTCTTTCTTTCCTTGCCGCAACTTCTGCAGGAACTAACTCTTCGCCAGAACTGACCTTTTTATCTTTAAGATCTTCGGGAATGGGAGTTGTAAGTTCGTTATCCATAGCTGTAAGTTTAGTGTCCATAAAGGTATTTCCTATAAATGCAGTTTTTGTAGGAAAAAAGGCTTTATCAGCGACTTGACGTCTTTCTTTTCTTCTTTAACCTACAAACTTATCATAACTTTATGGGGTAGATGAAACATCCATCAAACGTGGCAACTAAGCATCATCCAATAGGATTAGACCGCTTTTTCGACTGATTTCCAGCACGCAAGATATTGTTAAATATCTTTGATTTAATAGATTTTATTGATGATTGAGCCTAGAGATAACGTTGCAAACAAATTGGTGACGGTTTTTTTCGACTGAGGGGCGATCGCCTTGTTTTTTCGGTGTCGTCGTACGGCAATCAAACTTTTGAGCCGCTTGTTTTTTACCGTCAATCTTCAGTACTGCTCGATATTCCCAAAAATATTTAGCACTGCGTTTGATGGAAACTAAGCAAACTTCTTGACCCGCTTCTGCATGACAAGTTGCCGCACTGACTGCCGCCACGGGTAATGACAAATAACAGAACAGCGATAAACTGATAAATCGAAGCAACATTTTTCGCCAAGTAGCAGTGACTACACAATAAGCATAACGGAAATATAATGGGCGATCGCCTAAGCTTTTTTGCTCACTCAATTCACAAAAAAGAGTATCTAACAAACTTTTTTACTGACCAAACAAAAAGCCGACTACTCGTAAAAGTAATCAGCTCAGTAAAAGATATTAAAGATTGACAATGAAAAATTAAAGCTCGAAAACTTTAGTTTCTGTTTAGAGAAGACCGAAGAAGTGAAGTACACCTTGACCAGTTGTCAATTCGAGGATGATTGCAGAAACGAAACCAATCATCGCTAGGCGACCGTTAAGAATTTCGGCGGGGATAGTAAAACCAAACTTGTTGTTGTCTTCCATGATTATGACCTTTATTGTGAAGAGAGGATAATTGCTTGACTCATTTATCTTAACAAAGATTTACAAAAAGTGACATAAAAAGAGAAAAATGAATGTTTAGTTTCTCTGACTTCAAGCATAGACTCCGCTTATAGCTACGCTCTAACCCGAAATGATTGGTTGAAAATTAATTAGTTTCCAAATAAAAAAGAGGCGATCGCCGATCACCCCTCAATCAAAGTAGTTATTGCTTTTGAACTGGTGGAAAAGATTTAGCAATCTCGTTTAATAACCACCAGACTCCTCTTCATATTCATATTCCTTCGTCGTTTCAGGAATATTTACGACTGGTGGCGTGTAAGGCTCTTCCTTTTCATCGTCGTCCCACACATCACCCGCGACATTCGGTTCAGGATAATTTTCACTTGGGGGATAATTCCCAGAATCATCATCCCAGTTACCAGTCTCTTCATAATCGTCGTAACTCATCGCTTGCGCTTTTTGACGACGGACTGGCGGTGGGGCGATGGGTTCTGCTTCCCACTCGTCCTCATCCCAATTATTTACTGGCTGTCTGGTTTCTACTGGGCGAGCAATAGGCTGCTGCAATGGTACGCCTGTACCAAGTTGATTCTCCGGGCGAGCTGTCGGTGCATAGTAAAGGTCTTCTTCTTCTCGTTCCCACGGTGGACGACCAATACCGAGTCTTTCGAGAAAGCCTACAGTGATTTGGCTCAAGCGCTCTTCTGCACCTTCAAAAACGATGAGGCGATTCGGGCCGCTGCTGATCACTTCTTCAATCGGCAATTCGTAAGTACTGATCACCTGTTCGGGAATTTGTGGCAAGCCGAGGGAGGCAATGATGAGTGAAGAGACTGTGCCACTTTCTAGGTCAAATTGAAAATCGCGCACACGGCCTAGGGGTTCGCCAGCTTCTGTAATGACTTCGCTGTTGATGAGTGGGCTAAAGGCTTCGATATCAACATCGGCTAATACGTCTTCGTCTTCGACAAGGATGACATCACCTGTGCGGCTGACGGTATCGAGATACATATACTTCGGCATCCCAGAGACGGAGAACATACTATCTCGCAGACCGAGGGAGACGACTTCTCGCCGATCAATGTCCACTAAGACATCCTTTACAACCCCTAGGCGTGTTCCGGTATTGCGGGTAATGACTTGGGTGTTGATAAATTCGTTGCGGAGACGGATGGAATCGATGGTCATGTTGTTCAACTAGTTGTCGATGCGCGAGTGGTTTAGGGAAACTTTTGTGGGCGATCGCCTAACAATTTTAAAGGAAGAAGATCGCAGTGCAATTCCGTAAATATTATGGAATTAGCCCAGAAAGATAAAAGTCTATATGCGACCGAACAAGGATTAAGGGCAGTTGTTGAGCAGACTCTATCATTTCAAGGTCTCACTGACAACCGCTCTCTACCATGGTTTCCCTATTCTAACTAATAGAATTCAGAATCTTGTAATTTCTCTTCATGGGAACAATTATTCTCCCGCCAAACAGTCTGACTAGATCAAGATCCGAGCGGCATCCTATAATCAGAAACTCAGTGATTTAGTTTTGGTGCAGGATTAAAAGATATCTAATGATTGAAGTAGCCGATCTCAAACGCTCGCTCGAATTGGTCAACACACGCCTGGGTAAAACTCAGGACTATCTTTGACTTAAAAACACTCAACGCTAGAATCTTCGACCTCGAACAAATCGCTGCTCAACCAGAATTTTGGGACGATCAAGATACCGCGCAAACAACGCTACAGGAATTAAACGACCTTAAAGCCAACGTTGAGCAATATCATCAGTGGCGATCGCAGTACGAAGACGCCGAAGCCATTTGTGAACTACTCGAACTCGAAGACGATGCAGCATTATTGACAGAAGCCCTCGAAAATCTCGATACCCTCCAAAAAGAATTAGACCGCTGGGAATTGCAGCAAATGTTGTCCGGTGAGTACGACGCTAACGGCGCTGTCTTGACTATTAATGCCGGAGCAGGCGGCACAGATGCCCAAGACTGGGCTGAAATGTTACTGCGTATGTATACCCGCTGGGGCGAAAAACAAGGTTACAAAGTCAAACTCGCTGAAATTTCTGAAGGAGAAGAAGCTGGTTTAAAATCAGCAACCCTCGAAGTTGAAGGTCGTTATGCTTTCGGTTATCTAAAGAGCGAAAAAGGCACACACCGACTCGTGCGTATTTCACCGTTCAACGCTAACGACAAACGCCAAACGAGTTTTGCTGGAATCGAAATTATGCCAGCCCTCGGCAACGATGCCGTCAAAGTCGAGATTCCCGACAAGGATTTGGAAATCACCACAACTCGCGCTGGTGGTAAAGGTGGCCAGAATGTAAACAAAGTTGAAACCGCTGTACGCATTGTTCATTTACCAACGGGAGTGGCTGTGCGTTGTACTCAAGAGCGATCGCAGTTACAGAATAAGGAAAAAGCTTTGGCACTATTAAAAGCAAAATTATTGATCATTGCCCAAGAGCAACGCACCCAAGAAATTGCCGAGATTCGGGGCGATATGGTGGAAGCTGCGTGGGGTAATCAGATTCGTAACTATGTGTTTCATCCTTATCAAATGGTGAAAGATCTGCGCACCAACCACGAAACAACGGATGTTGGTGGCGTCATGGACGGTGATCTCGACGCGTTCATCGAAGCCTATCTCCGACAAGAGACTCATTTAGGCGACGCCAACTAAGCTATTTATTTACTTACTTAGGGCAGGCGATCGCCCCGTAGATACAATACCTGTCTGTTTTTCCGATTAGCAAAAAACTGCATCTCTTTTCTTTCTTGAAAATGCCTAGAAAATAGAAAGAAATTTTTTGCTGCTAAGAAAACGACTTTTCTTTAACGAGCGATATTGTACCGTTACGTAGTAGTAAACCTTGAGAAAAGCAACTTTACGGAAGCTTTACTGATTACGTTGAAAACAAATAGCTGGGCGATCGCTTATCGGTGAATATACTCGCAAAACAGCAGCAACAGACTATAAACCTGCTTGATTTGGCTGAAAAAAGCGCTGAAAGTGGACTTTTTGTCCTAGCTTTCCATGATTAAGAAAACTAAAGTTAGTAATCTTTGCGCCAAAAAACCGATAGTTTTAAACCGCTTGATCCCTACACTGATTATCAAGGGTCATCAAAACGTTGTTGATTTTCATTCAATTTCTATTTAATTTCTGCAATCATTTTTGATTTTCTTTTCACTTCTCCACTGCTTTTAAACATTTTTTTCTCGTGAGTAAATCAATGAATAAGTTTTCACAAATCGTCCGACGCATCTACGAAACAGGCGCAATCAGTCTGACCCAACAGGAGCAACTCGAGCAAGTATTGTGGGAACTGCCTGATAATGATCGCATTGTTCAACTGATGCTAAACAACCTAGAAGAAGACATTAGTAAAGGTAAAATCTCTATTTCAACGATGTAAAACGCACCCAGTTTGAATGTTGTTTTTTAGCATTTCTACAACTTTATTAAGCATTTTTCCTCAGGGTCGGCCAATGAATAGTTTCGCTCGAATTCTTCAGGAAATTTATCAAACAGGCATCGTCAATGTCCTTCAACAACAACAGCTCGGACAAATTTTGTGGCAATTATCGAAGCACGATGAGACTATTTTTCTGACATTTCATCGTTTAGAACAAGATATTGTTGACGGCAAAATTACGCTTGCAACGCTTTAATTGATTTTTGGGGTTAGATATTGCGTTAGTTTTTTCTCGATGGAGGCGATCGCCACCCTCGGAGAAAATCTGGGTAAAACTATTTCTTTGTCACCGTCTTTGAGGCATAGCACCGGAATTTCATATTGATACAACTCAAACCATCGGGGATTTGTGGTGATATCGCGCATCTCTAATTCAAATTCTACGGCCTGTACCTGAGCGAGCTTTTCCGCCAAACCTTCACAAAGATGACAACCGGGCTTGCTATAAAAAATTAGAGTCTGCATGAAAAGTCGTAATGTTTCTAAACAATATTGCATCGTAAAATAGATGCTTTTTGATTGATATTTTGAACAAAAAGTCCTTGAAAACGTTTGACCTAATGCCCTTACTTATAGTTAGGGTTAGCAATATAGTTTTAAGAAATATTGCAGTCAAAAATTAAGAACTGTTGAAAAGTCATGGTTTCTGTAAAAAACGGCCCTTTAATATTGATATGGGTCGCACCGACAGAAGTTGAATATTTTCATTGAACTTTATTTTTTGAATGTAGCCGTGTGCTACAGCAATTTTAGAGACTAGTCAGCAGTGCAGCGTCAAAATCATCAAAGAACGCGATTGGAGCAACGAATGTAGTGATGGATAGACTAATTGATGTTATTCAAAAAGTCCTTGTGACGGGTCAAATTTCCAAGCAAGAAGCTGACCGGATTGATCAGTTATTGTGGCAAACACCTATTGATAAACCTGTTTTGATCGCCTTAAGTAGCTTAGAAAAAGAGTTAGCAACTGGTAAGGTTTCGGCAGTTGGTCGTCTGTAACTCTTATTGTGATTTTAGTTTCAGCTTTTTAATCAGTTAGGGAAAGATTGTGTGTAATCTCTCCCTGATTATGCTGATTTTCCAGCTTATTATTTTGGTAGAGTGCCGTTTTCTGGTGTGGCAAAATTAGAAGTCTGGGCCGTCAAATTCGTTGCTCACAAATCCCAATTCAAATAGTTGCTGATAGGATTTGCCACCGAGGTCACTGACTGGACTCTGGGAGCGGATGACCTGAATCAGTAGTGGGACAGAAAGTTCGGGCTGTTCTTGGATGCGGTGGACAAGTGCTAAACGGTAGGTTGCTGTATCGCGCATGTCTCCTGCGGCGACCGCCGATTGTCGTTCTGCATTGTAGACGGCGTTATCGATACCCTGAAAGCTATTAGCGATTTCGATGTGAAAGTTAGAAAGCTGGTTGAAAACCTGACGAGCATCCTTGAGCTTTTCGACGGCGAGAGTATAGTTCTTGGCGGCAATGGCGGCGATCGCCTCGTCCATTAGTGCAGAACCACCCGCCATACTCAGGATGCTATCCCCTTTGGTGAGCGGACGTAGTTCACTTAAGTTTTGTTGGACAGCATCAGTCTGTGCAGAAATTGGTGGCATAATTGCCAGAGAGCACCCCATTGCCAAACTAGCGAGCGGAATCAAGCGAAGGAGATTGGTTGCTTTCATAATATTCGTCAAGCGTTGATTTGACACAATAACTATTTTGTATACGTTTTAGATCTTGATCCCACAGCGGGGATGGACAAGGAGAGGTTCGTAGTATGGCAGCACTAGAGGTAACGCCACAACAACAAGGTCTTATTTTACAACGGGGACAAGCGGAACTCTTATTGCACAAGCTAGATGATCGCTTGACCGTTGCGTTCCGGGATCCAGATGTGGATCTGCTAGAAATTGTTCCGGGCTTAATGTATCGCCCTTTGCCTTTACTGCACAAAGATTTCTTGATGCAAGAAATTATCGTACCACCGGAAGATCTCGAAACGGTGTTAGCTTCGGCACGGCAAAGTGATGAAATTTTGTTTGCGAGTCATGTTTATCAGTTGGCTTACTCGATTGATAGTTTTGTCTTTCTCACGAATCAATTAACGCTCCAGTTTACAAACGCGCTCTCGGATAATGAGCATTCTAATTTCGGCGATCGCCACGGCTTAAAACTCATTCGACCTATTTTGGGTTTAGCAGATACTTACCTCTATGAATTAACGCGGGAAAGTACGGTGAATCCGATTAAACTCGCCAATCAACTACGAGCCTTGCCGGGGATAAATCTTGCTGAAGCAAATGTGATGATCCCCCAAGAGTCTTTTAACGTTGAGGTTCCGAGTGATCCGCTGTTTAGCGAGCAATGGTATTTACACGCGCCAGATCCTGAAAACCTAGCACTGCCTCAAGGGGTTGATGCTGTTGGGGCATGGGAAATCACAAAAGGCGATCGCTCAGTTGTCGTGGCGATTATGGACGATGCCATTGACCTTAACCATCCCGACTTTCAGGGTGAAGGCAAAATTGTTGCCCCCTACGATTTTGGTGAAAGCGATTTTTTGCCCCTACCAAACCAAGAACAAGAAAGCCACGGAACCGCCTGCGCGGGAATTGCTGTGGCGGAAGAAACCGGGACTGGGATTGTTGGTATTGCACCCGATTGTGCTCTGATGCCGTTAAAAACAACTGGCTATCTGGATGATGATTCTGTTGAAGCGCTATTTTTGTGGGCTGTCGAAAAGGGAGCTGATGTTATTTCCTGTAGTTGGAATGCGGCGGCTGTGCATTTTCCTCTCTCGCTACGTCAAAGTGCGGCAATCCATTACGCGGCAACTGAAGGCCGAGACGGTAAAGGGTGCGTGGTTGTTTTCGCGGCGGGGAATGCGAACCGTCCCCTCGACGGCACTATCTATGAGCGGGCTTGGCATAACAATATGCTGTACGGGCCGACGGCTTGGCTGAATGGTTTTGCAACTCACCCTGATGCGATCGCCGTCAGTGCTTGCACCAGCCAAAATCTCAAAGCAGTTTATAGCAATTGGGGGTCTGCCATTTCAGTTTGTGCGCCGAGTAATAATGCTGCGCCGGGCATGTGGTTTGCGGAACAAGGTTTTATGCCGACAGCGCCAGAAATCCACGATGAGTTTACCGGAGCAACTATCCTTAGCACTGACACCTTAGGGGAATTGGGCTATGGCGAAGGGCATTTCACGCGCGATTTTGGGGGGACATCCAGTGCTTGTCCGTTGGTCGCGGGAGTGGCAGCGCTAATTTTGTCGGTTAATCCGATGTTGTCAGCCTACGAAGTGAAAGAAATCATCGAAGCGAGTGCAAACAAAATTATTGACCCCCGCCGCGATCGCCAACTCGGTTTACAGCTCGGTACTTATAACGCCCAAGGACATTCGCGCTGGTTTGGCTATGGCAAAGTGAATGCCAAAAATGCCGTGCAAATGGCGAGTAATCAGTTTGTCGATGTTGAAGATCCACAATTTTCTGCGACAGAAACTAATAATTTCGCGATGGAAATTCCTGATGATTCTACCGCTGGTGTCACGAGTTTGGTATTTTTTGATGATATCGGTGTAATTAAAGACGTGGCTGTACAGGTGGCGATCGCCCACGATTATTTAGGCGATTTAGAAATTCATTTGCGCACTGTTAACGGCAAAACATTGCTACTTCAAAACCGCACCCTTGGCAGCAAAACCACATTAAATAAAACCTATACTCCGGTCAATACACCAACATTAAAAGACCTCATTGGCCTAGATATCACCGGAGAATGGTCGTTATGGGTTGTGGATTACTCGCCGACAGACACTGGTTCATTGCAGCATTGGTCATTGCACTTTGAATACTAAATTTTAGGCAATGAAAAGTCTGAAAATTAACGTTTAGATTGTTCTGACAAATTTTCTAAACATACGTCTTCAGGTATTAACCATCGATTCAGTACTTGGCGCATCGTCTCTGGATTAATCGGTTTGCTGAGATAATCATTCATCCCTGCCATCAAACATTTTTCGCGATCGCCTTTCATTGCGTTAGCCGTCAAGGCCAAAATCGGAATATTGAGATAAAGTTCGCCCGCACTACCCCGTCGGATTTGTCTCGTTGTTTCATAGCCATCCATTTCCGGCATTAAACAATCCATCAAAATGCAAGTATAGGGTTTCTCCGCCGACGATTCTTTAAGCATCCACAACGCTTCAACACCATTCAGAGCCGTGCTGATTTTCAAACCCATTTTTTTCAACAGCCCCCGAATCACCATCTGATTGACTTTGTTATCCTCGACTAACAGCAAGCGAATGGATTCTGGATAAACAACGGCTGTCTGTTTCTGCTCAATTTGGGTGCGACGAGCGTAAGCCTGTTGAGCCTCTGATTGTACCGTTGCGGCGCCGTTACTTATGTTGACCAACGCATCTAAAAGCTCTGAGGCTAAAATCGGTTTTGTTAAACAGGCTGTCACTTCTAAATCAAAACCTTCTATTTCTCTTGATTCGTTGGCGATCGCCGTCATCATCATAATGGAGAATTTTGAGCCATTCGCCTTAGCCCGTAACGCTTTGCCCAAGACAAGACTACGCATATCCGGTAGCACCTGATCCATCAAGACAATATCAAAAACATTTGTGGTCAAACTCTGATCAAATAACGCTAGAGCCGACGTGCCATTCACTGCTTCTGTGACTTCAACCCCCCAAGCCCTAAGCTGACCACTCAAAATTTCTCGCTGCACCGCATTATCGTCCACCAATAATAATTTCAGCGGCTCAATCAATATCCGTGGCGATCGCCGCTCTGTCTGTTCACCAAGTTGAAGAGGAATCGTAAATTCAAATTGACTCCCCTTGCCCACTTCGCTTGTCGCGCTAATATTGCCACCCATCAGCTCACACAGCTTTTTCGTAATCGTTAAGCCAAGGCCCGTCCCGCCATATTTCCGTGTCGTGCTGGCATCCATCTGGATAAACGGATCAAACAAATGCTCCAAAACATTTTCTGGAATACCAATACCCTGATCCGTCAAAATTCCCGTAAACACAAATCCATTAGCTTGTCGCACAAGATGGCAAGTCAACAAAATTTCACCCTGTTCAGTGAACTTAATCGCATTGCTGGTCAAATTAATCAAAACTTGTCTGAGGCGTCCCGGATCACCTTTCACTACCCGATGCTCAATGCCGCGTAGATCAAGAATGAGTTCTAAGCCTTTTTCTTGCGCTTTTAGGGCCATTGTTTTTGCGAAACTACCCAGCAATTCATGCAGCTCAAACTCAATTTGTTCTACTTCCAATTTGCCTGCTTCTACTTTTGAGAAGTCGAGAATATCGTTGATCAAAGACAGTAGCGACTCAGCACTAGATTGAGCAATATTGATCTGTGAACGTTGCTTGTCTGTGAGTTTGGTATCTCGCAAAAGATGTAGCATGCCGATCACGCCATTCATGGGCGTCCGAATCTCGTGGCTCATATTGGCCAGAAACATACTTTTGGTCTGGGCGGCGCTTTCGGCGGTTTCTTTGGCCTGAAGGAGGGCTTGCTCGACTCGCTTATAATCGGTGATTTCCCAATTAATACCGATTAACCGTTCAATGCCGCCAGCGGTGTTGCGAATGATTTTGGCGTTGAATGTGATGTGGTGGATTTCGCCATTAGACCAAACGACTCGAAATTCTTGAGAAAACTCTTCGGCATCGTTAACGAGTATGGTTTCAAATATTTTGGTAGATGGACCAACATCATCGGGATGTAGTTTGCTCGTCCATGTGTCGAAGTTGCTGCCAAATTCACTGGGATCTGTATCGTAAAGTTGATACATTTGCTCATCCCAGATCAGTACGTTATCGATGTAGTTGTATTCCCAAATGCCAATTTTTGCGGATTGGGTGGCGATCGCCAGTCGTTGACTAATTTCTTGAATGGCGAGTTCTGTTTGTTTGCGATCGCTGATGTCGGTATGAGTACCAATCATGCGAGTGGCTTTGCCCGTTTCGTCTCGCTGGATCGCTTTACCACGGGTCAAGAGCCATTTGTAAGAGCCATCTTTACATTGCAGGCGATACTCGGCGTTGTAAATCGGAATTTGACCGCTGAGATAACGGTCAATCTGCTCGTAAACGTAGTCTCGGTCTTCGGGATGGATGCGCCAATCCCATTGCTCGAAGCTGTTTTCAATTTCGTCATCGCGATAGCCTAATATCGCTTTCCAGCGAGGGGAGAAAAAGACCGAGTCGCCTTCGAGATTCCAGTCCCATGTGCCATCACCGGAGCCTTCTAGGGCAAATTGCCAGCGGGTTTCGCTTTCTTGGAGGGCGATCGCCGTCAGCTGACGATCCGTAATATCTAGGGCTGTGCCAAATAAACGAATCGCTCGACCATCTGCACCAGTTTCTACTTCGCCGCGTCCTTCGTGGTAGCGAATCGAACCGTCTTCTAAAACAACGCGGTAATCAATCACATAGGGTTTGCCGGTGGCGATCGCCTGCTCATTAGACTGCCGTATTTTCTGGTGATCGTCTGGGTGAACATACTTCCAATATTGTTCTGCAGTCAGATCATCTTGCGCTGGATCTCTGCCGTACATCCGGTGCAATTCCGCTGACCAAGTTAATCTTTCCGTCTCAATTTCAAATTCCCAACTGCCAATATGGGCAATGCGTTGAGCTTCTAACAAGCGGTTTTGGCTC
>JBARRZ010000140.1:0-3313 GCA_049644465.1 Limnothrix sp. | reverse complement strand
GCGTTAATTGGGGTTGTGGTTTCGACCTTAGCGACAGAATTAGAAAAGTATGTCACTCGCCAAGCAGAAAAGCAGGCAGAGGTTGAGGTCAAAAAGCATACTCAAAAGGTCAGAATCACCCTTCTCGGTAGTATCGCAGCGGCGGCGATCGCCATCATCGTCAAACTTGTTCTAAACTCTCTTTAAGTAATTTTTGATTCGTGACCACGGTGAATGCTTAAATATTGCCTTTAAGTAAAATTGCGCATAAACAAAAATGAGCCGAGAACGAAAGTAACGTATTACCAACTAACAGACAATAGTTATAAATTAACAGGACTAGAATATGCAATGTCTTCGATGTGGAAGTACAAATCTCAGGAAAAACAGTCCAGAACAATATTTTTGTGAAGACTGCTCAAATGTTTTTGACAATCTTGATATTCAAGAAAACTATGCTCATGATCATGAGGACAAACCTCTAACAACACTTATTGAAAATATCAAAAGACTACGACTAAACACCTATATCGGAATAATTTCACAACTTATTTTTTTGATCTTTTGCTTTAATGAAGAAATCATTTTAGTTTGGTTGATTATGATTCCTCTTGCTCTGCTGAGTGCAGGAAGCTTGCAATGGAGTAGAGAAAAGACAAAAGGCTTAGAAAAGGAAATTTGTACTTACGGACTTTGGAGTATGTTAGTCTTTTTCATGCTCCGAGATATTCGAATCTCACAAGTTTTGATTGATATTTATCCTTATTTGAATAGGAACCTGTAGGGTGGGTGACGGTGGCAAGAGTTTATGTTGTAAATGGTTATCTCTAATTCCACCAAAACCCACCATTTTTTACGACGCATGAATGAATACATTGAAAAGAAGTGGTGCGTTACAACGGATGCGAAGATGATTTGTCAGTGTTAAAGTTTTCGCCGTCTTCACACACCCTACATTTGTTTGTCTCTCTATCACGATATCTTTCAGACTTTGGCGAAAATATTGCACTTACATATTAAAAAGAATAAACAGAAGTTTCAATTACTTTAATTGGTTGTGACTGACCCCAAATAATTTCCTGTAGATGATCTACAGTTTCTGGCGAGAACAACTTTTCTCCTGTTTCCACACAGACCCTAGCCGGAACATTTTCAACAATATAAACTTTGCCCTCAATCTCAGTCATATATGTGACTAAAGAATCTACAAAAGTTTCATGGAAAGTGTCTGTCTGCATTGTTTTCATCTCCTATAACGATAATCTAGCCAGTCTTGCAAATCGGGTTCGTAAACCGTAATGACTTTTATTAATGGGCGAGTCGGATAACTACAAAGAAGGTGTAATGCTCGATGGTTTAATGTTAATCCAAAAATCAGACAACTTGCACCGTATTTATCATCAGGATAATCTTCAATAATTTCACCCTGCGAGATGCTTTCTCTAATTTCTCTGGTTAAAATACGACGCTTAATCATTTGATCGAGTGCATGTTGAGAAAATTCATACTTGCCCTCTAATATTTTGTTTTGAATGCCCTCAATCATGATTGTTAATATTTAGAGGTTTTTCATGGATTTACATTTGTTGAAGATATTTTTGATAGCCTGTTTGTTCTAAATTAGTCTGTTTTTCCATCACCATATCTTTTAAACTTTGGCGATAATCTTGAACTTGTTTAAAAAGGTCTGGATCGAAAGCGGCAAGGATTTGGATCGCGAGTAAACCTGCATTTTTCGCATTACCGATCGCCACCGTTGCGACAGGGATACCGCCGGGCATTTGGACAATGGAATAGAGAGAATCGACACCGCTCAGGGTACTGGTTTTTACGGGGACACCAACCACAGGCAAAGGCGTTAACGCTGCCACCATTCCCGGTAAATGGGCAGCTCCACCCGCTCCGGCAATAATGACTTTTAACCCTCGGTCGTAGGCAGTTTGGGCATAGTCAACCATGCGCTCAGGGGTACGGTGGGCGGACACAATCCCGACTTCATGGGCAATATTAAATTGTTCACAGATGGCGATCGCCGCTTGCATCGTGGGAAGATCAGAATCGCTCCCCATAATAATGCCGACAAGGGGACTGGTTGCACTCATAGGTTCTAGCTCATGTTCGTTACGCCGAGTACCCATCATAAACAAAGTGAGAACGCTGCACAAACTTTAGTGAATGCCCGTATGGTGGGGTTTTCAGGGAAATATTGGCTGCGTCTCGATGGCGATCGCCGCCTGACCCATTTCGAGCCGCTCACCACGCCGATCCCGCCGGAATTGCAGGAAAATATGCAGGATATGGCAGGGGATTTGTTGTCCTTGGGGGGCTTGGATTTACAGATTAATGGCGGTTTAGGGTTGGCGTTTCCTGAGGTGACAGGAGATGATTTGCCGAAATTGCGTGAAATTTGTGATTATCTCTGGGCGCAGGGTGTGGATGGATTTTGCCCGACCATTGTGACGACTTCCCTTGAAAATATTCGGCGATCGCTGTCCATATTTGCGGAGCTGTGGGGCAACCCCGAACCGAATACGGCACAAATTTTAGGCATCCATCTCGAAGGGCCTTTTCTCAATTACGAAAAATGCGGCGCACACCCAGAACAATTTTTGCAGCCCCTCACCCTTGAGAATTTGCAGGCAGTCCTCGGCGAATTTGCCCCGATGATCAAAATTATGACCCTCGCCCCCGAACTCGACCCGACGGGTGAATGTGTCGAATACCTGCATTCTCTGGGAATCATCGTCAGTTTGGGGCATTCCCTCGCGACGGAACAGCAAGCCAACCATGCCTTTGCCAGCGGCGCATCGATGGTCACCCACGCCTTTAACGCGATGCCCAGTTTGCACCATCGAGAGGCGGGATTGTTGGGCGCGGCGATGGTTTATCCCGACGTGTATTGCGGTTTTATTGCCGATGGCCAGCACGTAAATCGCGCGATGCTCGAAGTCTTTTTGCGGGCAACTCAGTTTAGAAAAGGTGCATTTTTAGTCAGCGATGCCCTTGCCCCTATCGGTTTGCCCGACGGCGTTTACCCTTGGGACGATCGCCAAATTACCGTGACAACAGGGACAGCTCGTTTAGACAACGGCACATTATCCGGCACAACTTTACCGCTGTTTGAAGGGGCAAAAAATCTGGTGAAATGGGGCATCTGTGACCTAGAGGAGGCGATCGCCCTTGCGACTATTTCTCCCCGTCGCGCATTGAATCTGCCCACTCTCACCACGGGCAAACCGATTAATCTTTTACGCTGGCAGCAAGGCGATCAACAAACTAGATTTGTACGACTTTGAGCATGCCGATGTTATTAAACTTTCGCATCCAACAAAAT
>JBARRZ010000139.1:0-3238 GCA_049644465.1 Limnothrix sp. | reverse complement strand
TCGCCCCATTAATGAGCAGATCAATTGCCATGATAATCATCATAATCATAAAATCCGTTATTCGTGCCGAAAAACAAACAAGACACAGTAAACACACCAGTAAGAACGAGCAGAAGAAGTTTAACGTCCATTCAAAAATAAGCTCCTAAATAATTGTCTTGTCACATCATAGCGATTTTTATAAAACTGAGAAGTGAACTTTTATCGCTGTGACTTCACACAATTCGCGCCAAGATAACACCAACTTTTAAAGTTAAGCCGACTCAAAATATTCTGCACATCGCTTTGACTTAGAAAAAAATGGCTAAGAATCAACCGTAGGAATTTCTTCTGCCATTAATGAAGCAATAGATTCGGTGAGGGCTTTGGGATCCATAAAGATAATTTTTGCATTCTCGCTCTTACTAATATTTTCGTTAACCTCCATATATTTCTGCGCCAAAATAAACCTCAAAATTGCTTCGCCTTGCTGGGGACTTTTTTCAATTACTTTCAATAAGGCTTCTACTGAGGCACTAATCGCTTCAACATTGGCGAGGGTGGCACGCTTACGACTCTCTGCTTCTCGTTCTTGTTCGAGGCCTTCTTTGATCCGGTCTGAGACTTCGATGTTTTGAATTTCAACGAGGGTGACTCGCACGCCCCATTTGCTAGTAATTGTGCTTAATTTGCCGATAATGTCGGTGTTGATCTGGTCGCGAGAACTGTAGGTATCTTGCAGTTTGAGGTTACCGATCATTGAGCGCAGCATTGTTTTGACCACGTTACCGAGAGAATCAAATAGATCATCAACGTCGTAATACACGCGATAAACATCGAAGATTTCCCAATAAATAATGGCGTCTACTTCGATGGCGACGTTGTCTTTAGTGATAACTGGTTGGGGCGGAATATCGAGGACTCTTTCTTGTAATCCTTCTTTGAAAACGATGCGATCAACGAAAGGGGCGGTGAAATTCATGCCGGGCTTGAGGATGCGCCGAAATCGTCCAAGACGGGAGACGATGGCATTTTCGTTTTCTTCGATGATATGAATCGATTTGTAGATGGTTACGATAGCGCCCAAGGCCACCAGACCGCTCACAACAAAGAACAGAATGATCTGGTAATCCATAAATGTCGTATCCTCGTTATTGGCTAAGGGAAGGGGTCTTTCTATTCTAGGTGGGGATTTGAGTCTGGGCAGGGTTTTTGTTGGGGCGATCGCCGTTTTCTTAGTATCGCTCGAAGTTGCAAGACTATTACGATTGTATTTGGCTTGCTGACCACTGTTGATAATCTTGCAGTAGCTGCTGAAGCAATTGGTGTTTGATGCGCTGTAGTACTTCTCCGAGGAGGCGATCGCCAGTATTTTGCAACAGCGATTTTGGCATCAATAGTAAAGGTGGCGGCAATTCTAGCGACACAACCAAATCGGCTTTTCCTTGTAATTCAAGATCCTCGGTCGCTGTGGTGACCACGGCTAAAGTACCAACTAGTTCTAATCGAAAGTTCTCCATAAATGCTTCTAAGCCTTTGATTTGGTAGTCCAAATTTTGAAGATGAACAATATTCTCACGATCGCACCAAATTTTTAGGGTCACAATCGGCTGAAATTCGTATAGCTCTAAAAAACTAACTGGCTGCATTTTTAAACGAAATATTTCTTCGCTCAGTTGCTCCGTTAACGTCGGGTCGGCGATCGCCCTCATGATCCGGTCAGTGTGGTGTAGATAAGCTTGCAGCGGCAGCTCCGCTGGCGGCACCTGTAACTGGACGATTTCCGTAGCTTGAAATTGAATTTCCATAAAAAAACTTTAAAACACTTCCACCCCAAAAAGCTCGCCTCAGCGATCCCCTCGACAAAATCCCCTGAAAAACCTTAAAAGTAGACCTCTCGTTCCGAACAGCGCCATTTTCATCACTTGTGTAACGCAACGTAAACTTATATCACCATTTCGCTGGGGGCCTTCTGGCCCTGCGGTAAACTAACCCATAAATCCAGAATGCTGATACATAAAACCACATTCTTGTAGGAGTTAACACTCGATGTCTCATAAAGTTAAAATTTACGACACCTGTATTGGTTGTACCCAGTGCGTTCGTGCTTGTCCCACCGATGTTCTAGAAATGGTGCCTTGGGATGGCTGCAAAGCTGGTTCGATTGCTTCGTCCCCTCGGACAGAAGATTGCGTCGGTTGTAAGCGATGCGAAACCGCTTGCCCTACTGACTTCCTCAGTATCCGAGTTTACCTTGGAGCAGAGACTTCCCGCAGCATGGGTCTTGCTTACTAAGATTACCCGTTTAACAAAACTCTTTTTTTGTATTGGGTTACACCTATAAACTATCCCATTAACATCCTTCAATCATTCTGGTCATCAGCAGAGAGGCATTACGTCCTCTCTTTTTTTATGACTAACTGGGCAAAAATTACTAAGTAAAAGTGTGATTGACAGAGCAGTTGAAGCCATTGTCTTGAGCTTAAAAAAATGCAGCTTTGAGGCTTGAATTTCAGCCATTATATGGTTTATAGAGCCGGGATTTTTGTGTTATAAGTCCACCATCAGCTAGTTTTTTTCTTGGTTTTCTATGTTCGATTTGACATCCCATGAGGCGATCGCCAAATGTCTAATTAAAGATCCAATCGTGCTATCCCCCCGCACAAAATTGGTGGATGCAGCCAAAACCATGGCTCAAATCAACAAAATGTGTAATATCAATGATGCTGTCAGAGCCGAAGTTCTCAGCAGTAAATCAAGCTGCGTTTTAGTAATTGAAAAAGATCGATTATTAGGCATCGTCACAGAAAGAGATTTACTGAAACTTTTCACCTCCACAATTGCTTGGCAAAACATGACTTTAGGTGAAGTCATGAGTTCTCCCGTCGTTACCGTACATTTGGACGAAGAATTAACCCCCTTACGTATTTCCCAAGTCCTTCAAAATCATCATATCCGTCACTTGCCTGTGATTAGTCACGAAGGCAATTTGGTTGGTCTTATTACCCATCAACTATTACGAAATACCATCGAGGCGGCTCATCTTTTACGTCTACGTTTTGTGAGCGAAGTGATGGTGGAAGCTGTTGTGCATGGTGCAATAGACGACTCACTATGGGATTGCGCAAGCTTGATGCTAACCCACAATATTGGGTCAGTTATTGTCGCAAAACCCCACCCAAAATTAGAAGATGCATTAGTCGCAGTCGGGCTAATTACCGAGCAAGATATTTTGCAGCTACGTGCCTTGGAAATTGAT
>JBARRZ010000138.1:0-14183 GCA_049644465.1 Limnothrix sp. | reverse complement strand
TATGAATATAGGCGATTTAGGAATCTCAAGTTTTCAGGCTATGGGACTTCTAGACGAACACTCCACTATGAAATTCTTAAGTTAGACTGGAGAAGTTGTCAAAAGTTATAGTTTTTTATGATGACTGACTAAGGAGGAATATTGATGATGCTTCAGTTAGAGCTATTTGATACTTTACTAGTTGATAGCCGCAAACGCGATTATCTTGGCATACCTGGTCTTGTTTATGTGCAAGGTTTACTTACAAATTCAGAGCAGGTAAATATATTGGCAGAAATCGATAAAATGCCATGGCAAAATGATCTAAAGCGGCGAGTTCAGCACTATGGCTATAAGTATGACTACAAGGCACGCTCAATTAATAAGTCTATGTACGTAGGTGCATTACCCCCATTTGCCGTTGAGGTTGCACAAAAGTTGCAGGCACAAAATCTAGTTACCGAATTGCCCGATCAACTGATTGTAAACGAGTATCAGCCTGGACAGGGCATTACTTCACACGTTGACTGTACGTCTTGTTTTAAGAATAAAATTGTGACAGTTAGTCTTGGGTCAGTTTATGAAATGGACTTTATTAGTTTAGATACAGGCGAAATTTGCTCAACTTCGCTTGAACTTGGTAGTGCTTTATTGATGTCTGACGAAGGTAGATATAAGTGGACTCATCAAATCAAAGCGCGGAAAAATGATCATGGTATTCCAAGAGGGAGAAGAGTTTCTTTGACATATCGCAATATTATCTTAAATAAAGAAGCATAACAAATCACTGCACCCGGCCGTATGGGAGACTATCCGCCTCATCCAAAGTTAATGACGGCGGGTGAGTTCAACCGTTAGATAAAGGACGATCGCCACCATCCATGACAAAACAAATAAGGGAGTACCATCTCGATACTCCCTCAATTTGGAGATTAATCCATTAACTGTTTGGCATCAGCGATCGCCAGTCTGACCTGTTCAAAACCAGTACCCCCGTAACTATTCCGGGCTACTACTACCTGCTTAGGGGCGATCGCCGCGTAGATATCCTCCTCAAAAGCCGGGTGGAGCGCCTTCCATTCGTCCATCGTCAAATCTTTGAGCAACTTATCGGCAGCGATACTCGTTTTCACGACCTTGCCCACCAGATTGTACGCCTCCCGGAATGGCACACCCTTACCAGCCAAATAATCCGCCACATCCGTCGCATTCGAGAAATCTTCGTTGACCGCTTCCTCAAGGCGACTGGTCTGAAACTCAATACCTTCCGACAGCAAAATCGTCATCGCTTCGAGACAACCTTGCACCGTTTTTACCGTATCAAACAGACCTTCTTTATCATCTTGAAGATCTTTGTTGTACGCCAAAGGTAAGCCTTTCATCAGTACCAACAAAGCCTGCAAATTGCCGAAAACTCGCCCTGTTTTGCCGCGCACTAGCTCAGGAATATCAGGGTTTTTCTTTTGGGGCATAATGCTAGACCCCGTGGCACAGCTATCTCTGAGGGTGATAAAGCTAAATTCTTTCGATGCCCAAAAGATCATTTCTTCGGACATACGGCTGAGGTGCACCATGATCAAACTGGCAGCGGCAGAAAATTCAATGGCAAAATCGCGATCGCTAACCCCATCAAGACTATTTTGGTAAGGGCGATCAAAGTTCAAGAGTTCGGCGCTGAAGTGGCGGTCAATGGGGAAAGTCGTTCCGGCTAACGCGCCACAACCGAGGGGAGAAATATTCGTGCGTTTAAACACATCGTCGAGGCGTTCCCAATCCCGTTGAGCCATCTGAAAATAGGCCATTAAATGGTGGGCGAGGCTAATAGGTTGCGCCCGCTGGAGGTGGGTATAGCCGGGGATTAGGGTTTCCACATGGTTCTCGGCATGGGTGAGCAGCGCCGCTTGAAAATCCCGCACTTGCTGCTGAATATCGCGGATTTTATCGCGCAAATAGAGACGAATATCTGTGCCGACTTGGTCGTTACGGGAGCGAGCTGTGTGGAGTTTTTTGCCCACATCGCCTACGAGTTCGGTCAGACGACGTTCCACGGCAAAGTGAATATCTTCAGCATCTACGCCCGGATTGAAATTACCATCGCGGTATTCTTGGCGGATCTGTTCTAAGCCTTTGACTAAAGTTTCCCCTTCTTCGGTGGAAATGATGCCTGTTTTGGCAAGCATGGTGGCGTGGGCAACGGAGCCGGTGATGTCATATTCAATG
Source organism: Limnothrix sp. (assembly GCA_049644465.1). Taxonomy (GTDB): domain Bacteria; phylum Cyanobacteriota; class Cyanobacteriia; order Cyanobacteriales; family MRBY01; genus MRBY01. The sequence continues at coordinate 11,984 of JBARRZ010000138.1, read as the reverse complement.
AGTTCGATATCAAAACCAATGCTGGCGTTGAAGATGGCGATCGCCGGATGAAGTGATGTTTCGAAGCGATCGCTCCACGTTTTTTTCGGTTGTGTCATAGCGTAGCTACCCTCGAAGAAGGTCTTAGATCTTTTACTCTCGGTAAATCTTAGTGCATCAGTGATCCAAACGTGTCAGCAATCCATATTAGTTGTCGCGCACTTTAGTCAAAATCAATCAGCGATTTATAGCCACCAATCAACAAAATAGTTGATGGATATAGTCTGAATATTTTTTAAGAGATTAAACGAACCAGTCTAGAGACACTTCGAAATCATCTAAACTTTCACGAAAATAGATCCAGTTAGTCTTGCTTATAACGAGGTAAATACTAACAAAACTAATATGTCTAGCTTGCTGTTGATATTCAGTCCACTCTAAATCTGTAACGTCGCAATTTCGAGATTGCCATCTTGCTATCAGGATTTCTTCGACATAGAGCAGGAAAATAATACGCTTGTTTAATTTGATTATTCATTCAATTTCTTTGAAGCAATAGAAAGAATTAACGGAATCGAGAGCAATAATAAAAATAAAGCTGTGGATCCTTTGGATACCATTGTTAATTTGTTCTTAAAAATCAACGGCAAGGAGGATATTTTCTTGATCAAACCAAATATTAAAGCTAAGTTGTCGCAGTCTTTTATATAGCTTGTAAGCAAAAGATTTACTGTCAGCCCTCCCACAAGAAATGGAAGCGTCAAAGAATAGTTTGGAATTTTCTAGTACTTTTTTCGTGTTCTTTTCGTAAACTTTATGGCTACGGCAGAGAGGAATATTCTTCCTTAAAAAGCTTATTGGCTTACTCTTTTTCAGCGGTGGAGATTGAAATTGTAGCTAAATTTTTGGTCTTTGCAGCGGTTAGGGGAATTGTTTTAGCAACTTACAAAGTTTGGTCGTTCTTTTTTAGGGTGAGCTGAGGTGGCGATCGCCTCGCTTTACTGTCGGTATTGTCAACTAAAGCTGACCTTATGTGTGCAAGCCCTGAGAAGAGAAAAAAGAATCGTCATGGGAACCGATAGAATGATTTAGACTAAATTGCGAAAACTACATCTGAAAGCCCTATGCCTCGCCGCGAAGACATTAAAAAAATTCTGATCCTTGGTTCTGGCCCAATTGTCATTGGACAAGCCTGTGAGTTTGATTATTCAGGAACCCAATCCTGCAAAGCACTGCGCGAGGAAGGGTATGAGGTGGTGTTAGTTAACTCAAATCCCGCCACGATCATGACCGATCCCGAAACAGCAGATCGGACTTACATCGAACCCATCACCCCAGAGATTGTCGAAAAAGTCATTGCCAAAGAACGCCCCGATGCGCTCTTACCAACCATGGGCGGTCAAACAGCTTTAAATACCGCCGTATCCCTTGCGAAAAACGGAGCATTAGAAAAGTACAACGTTGAGTTGATTGGTGCGAAGCTCGAAGCGATCGAAATGGCAGAAGATCGCAACCTCTTCAAAGAAGCTATGGCGAGAATTGGTGTTCCCGTCTGTCCTTCCGGCATCGTGAGCACGATGGAAGAAGGCAAAAAAGTCGCCGCAGAAATCGGCAGCTATCCTCTTATTATTCGTCCCGCTTTCACCATGGGCGGTAGCGGTGGTGGTATTGCTTACAACCAAGAAGAATACGAAAAAATTTGTAAATCTGGTCTAGAAGCCTCTCCCGTTTCCCAAATTCTCGTTGAAAAATCTCTCCTTGGCTGGAAAGAATATGAGCTGGAAGTGATGCGAGATCTCGCGGATAACGTCGTTATTATCTGCTCTATCGAAAATATTGATCCCATGGGTGTCCACACCGGAGACTCGATCACCGTTGCGCCCGCCCAAACCCTTACGGATAAAGAATACCAGCGACTACGAGATTACTCGCTGAAAATTATTCGCGAGATTGGCGTCGAAACGGGCGGTTCAAACATTCAGTTCTCCGTTAACCCCCTCAACGGCGACGTAATCGTTATCGAGATGAACCCCCGCGTCTCCCGTTCCTCGGCACTGGCCTCGAAAGCAACTGGTTTCCCTATTGCAAAATTTGCGGCAAAGCTAGCGGTTGGTTACACGCTCGACGAGATTCCGAACGATATTACAAAGCAAACGCCTGCATCTTTTGAACCCACTATTGATTATGTAGTCACCAAAATTCCCCGTTTTGCCTTTGAGAAATTTCCCGGTTCTGTATCCACGCTGACTACCCAAATGAAATCTGTGGGTGAAGCGATGGCGATCGGTCGTACTTTTCAGGAGTCTTTCCAGAAAGCGTTACGTTCTCTAGAAACGGGCCACTTTGGATTTGGCTGCGATCGCCAAGAAACTCTTCCCAACCTGAGCCAAATTGCAACCAGCCTCCGCACCCCGAATCCAGAGCGTATTTTTACAATTTATCAAGCGATGAAGCTCGGGATGACCGTCGAAGAAATCCACGATCTCACAGCCATTGATATTTGGTTTCTCGACAAAATGGCTGAATTGCTAGTGACAGAACGCTTTATGAAGCAGACGTCTCTCACTGATATCTCCGCAGAAGATATGCGAGAAATTAAGCAACAAGGATTCAGCGATCGCCAAATTGCCTTTGCCACCAAAACCAAAGAAGATATTGTCCGCGCCTACCGCAAAGACCTCGGCATCATTCCCGTCTACAAACTCGTTGATACTTGCGCCGCCGAATTCGAAGCCAAAACCCCCTACTACTACTCCACCTACGAAGACACCGAGTCCGAGGTCATTCCCTCCGACAAACCCAAAGTCATGATTCTTGGCGGTGGCCCTAACCGCATTGGCCAAGGTATCGAGTTTGACTATTGCTGTTGCCATGCCGCTTATTCCCTCAGCGATGCAGGCTACGAAACGATCATGGTGAACTCCAACCCGGAGACCGTTTCCACTGATTACGACACCAGCGATAGCCTCTACTTTGAACCACTCACTAAAGAAGATGTGCTCAATATCATCGAAGCAGAAAATCCCGAAGGCGTAATTATTCAGTTCGGTGGCCAGACGCCTCTCAAATTAGCCGTTCCCCTTGAGACTTATCTCAATGCCGACGATTGCCCTGTCAAAACTAAGATTTGGGGCACACAACCCGACGCGATCGACACCGCAGAAGATCGTGAGCGTTTCGAGAAAATCCTCAACGAACTCGAAATTGTTCAGCCAGCCAACGGCATTGCCCGTGATTACGAAGAAGCCCAAGTTGTGGCAAACCGTGTAGGTTATCCCGTAGTCGTGAGACCGTCCTACGTGCTCGGTGGTCGCGCCATGGAAATTGTTTATTCCGATGAAGAGCTTGCCCACTACATGGTTTACGCCGTACAGGTGGAGCCAGATCACCCGATTTTGGTGGACAAATTTCTTGTCAATGCCATTGAAGTAGACGTGGATGCCCTCTGCGATAAAACTGGCAAAGTCGTGATCGGCGGCATTATGGAGCACATCGAAGAAGCTGGGATTCACTCCGGCGACTCGGCTTGTTCTCTGCCTTACATTTCTCTGTCGGAGGATGTGGTCAATACCATTCGTGAATGGACAATTAAACTCGCCCAAAGATTGAAAGTTGTGGGCTTGATGAACATTCAGTATGCCGTGAAGGACACCCAAGTTTATATCCTTGAAGCGAACCCTAGAGCCTCGCGTACTGTGCCGTTTGTCTCGAAGGCAACAGGTCGTTCTTTGGCAAGAATTGCATCTTTGGTGATGTCTGGTAAAACCCTCGATGAGTTAGGTGTAGATGGCGAGATTATTCCGAAGCATGTGGCCGTGAAGGAAGCCGTCCTACCATTCAATAAGTTTGAAGGAACAGACACGCTGCTTGGCCCTGAGATGCGTTCAACGGGTGAGGTGATGGGGATTGATGCAGACTTTGGTAAGGCTTTCGCGAAGGCTGAACTCGGTGCTGGGGTGGAGCTAGCAACGAAAGGAACCATTTTTGTCTCGATGAATGACCGGAATAAAGAAGCGGCTGTGCCAGTAGTCAAGGATCTGATTAGTTTAGGGTTCCGTATTGTGGCCACCTATGGGACGCGTAAGGTCTTGATGGCTCACGGTTTGGAAGATGTGGAATTGGTGCTCAAGCTCCATGAGGGTCGCCCGCACGTGGTGGACTGGATGAAGAACGATTGGATCCAATTCATTATCAACACGCCTTCTGGTGAGGAGTCGCAAACGGATGGGCGGATGATTCGTCGGACTGCGCTGGATTACAAGTTGCCGATTATCACGACGATCGCCGGAGCTAAAGCGACAGCGGCGGCAATTCGCTCGCTTCAGGAACAACCTCTTGATGTGAAACCGTTGCAAGAGTACCTTGCTGAGATGTAAGTGGGTGTTGGATTTTTGATTGAATTAAATAAATAAGACAGGCGATCGCCTCCCGAATAATTTTTTCTGGGGGGCGATTTTTTTTGTAAAACTTTTGATCCTTAACTTTGTTTCGGAATACCCAAAGTAGTGATGTACAGTACCGCTTCATCCTCCGGAATGCCGAGCACTTCATTAACTTGATCATCAAAAAATCCAGCAATACCGCTCACGCCTAAGCCAAGCTGAATCGCGGCCAAATTCAGTCTTTGTCCCAAATGTCCCGCATCTAAATGTAGATATCGATAAGCGCGATCACCGTATCTTGCGACAGCCTGTTGTAAATCTGCCGTGTGAAAAATCACAGCTCCCGCATCCCGACCCAAATCCTGACCAAGACAGAGAAAATGTAATTCCTCGCGGAAATTTTTAAAGCGAATCTGGCGTAGTTCCTGAGCTTTTGGCGCGTAATAATAGCAACCTGCATCCAGCCCTTCGACGCCAGACACCGCCACAAAGGTTTCGATCAAACTGAGATCAAAATAATCCGGGTCGCTAATTAGCCCTTGTTCGCTGTAATTTTCGGGATGATAAGTGAAATCTAGAAGCTGTTGTAACTCATTCAGCGTCAGGTCTTCGCCCGTATAATTCCGTGTTGAACGGCGTTTGAGCATTGTTTCTTCTAACTCTTCTAAATCTTCACCCCAGTCGATGCGAGTCTCGTAGCGGGCTTCAGGATCTTCGTTAACCAGAGCAATTTTTGAGCAAAAAGGAAAATTATATTTGTCTTCGAGCACATCGGGCTGACGCGGTGGCACAGATGCTTTGGCGATAATCTCGGAGGCTTGATGTAGAGATGGGAGCAAAGATCCTGCGGCAATATCTGGATAGTCGGTCTGGACTGGGGAGGGTAAGGCGGTTTGTCCTTTGCTGGTTGTTTGGACGTCTGTGCTGAGGGCCAAAACACTGGTTACGGCTTCTTCTTCACCGTCGAGGTATAACAACTTATTCATCGGGCGATCGCCAAAACCACCAATCAAATGGGGACGAAATCCCTGCATCGCTGCCGCCAAATCAATATTGCCGAGGAGATGACCTGTATCCAGAAAAACACGCCGATAGGCTCGGTCTTCATACCGCCACACCGATCGATAGAAAATCGCTGTTGTCACCAAAGCCATTTGTGTTTTTTCCAACGCTGGGTGACGAAAGCAAGCTTCTTGTAGATCGGGCCAACAGTGGTCATCCCAAAACCGTAATAAATTATGAGTCTGGGGTTGGTAATGATACAAACCGGCGGGCAAAATTTTTGTGCCGCGCGAGATCAAATAAATTTCGGCTGGGTAAAGTCCACCTGCTGATGGTGCAGAGCGCAGATAAACATAATTGCCAGACATGGTCGGGATTTTGGCCGTTAGTCCATAGCTTAGTAGCAGCAGGTATGACAGAGCTTCCCAGTCGGGTTCGTTTTTGTCTAGTTCTAAATAGGGCTTGAGATCGTAGCTAGTCCCAATTTTGTAACCTTTGAAAGCGCTGGGCTGCTGTGACCAATCTAATTGTTTGCCGCGCTGGGCAATGGTTTCAGGGTCATATTTAGTGTGCTGATGATAATAAGCAGAGATGGGCAGCGGGCGGCTCATATGATTCCCAAATCGGGTGAAACGTCTTCTATTATCTAGTCTGACGGAAACTTTTTGTCAGGAGAAACTTCTTTATTAGCATAGAGGGGGCGATCGCCTCCTCATTTAGTCCTGCACTATCGACGGAATAAAATCTATGACAACTCTTTCTTTCTCATCTCTTTTCGCACTCAGTTTAATTTTGGGTGGTAATTTGGCGATGTTGCCAACTCCCGCCACCGCCCAAGAAAACGCCACCTTTGCCTTCGGGTTAAACCAAGCCAAGAACCTAGCCCGCCAAGCCGCCGAAGAAGCAAATGGTGGTATCGGTAAATATCGCGCCGAAGGTTCAATGCACGGCCCAGCAGAAGCATCACCACACACAATGAATGAGGGAGGTGGTTATACTTTCATCTTCTCTGGCCGCAGCCCAGAATCTCTCGACTTTACCTACGAAAGCGAAGTCACAGTTTCACCCTCTGGCCAAATAGAAGTTTTGTATAACGGTGCGATTCGTGAAGATGCCGACATTACCGATGTAGAAGAAGTCTCAATTGATCTGAATCAAGCGAAGAATTTAGCTCGACAAACTGCCGAAGAAGCCAATGGCGGTCTCGGCAATTATCGTGCAGAAGATTCGATGCACAACAACCCCAACGAATCACCTTTTGTCGAAAATACTGATGGTAGTTACACTTTCACATTTAAAGGTCGTCGTCCAGAATCCCTTAATTTCACCTACGAAAGTCAGATCAAGGTTTCCCGCGATGGACAAGCAAAAATTATCTACAATCGTTCGGTAGAAAGTGCTTCGGAATTACCCTCTGACGCTATTGAGCCAGCAGCCGTGGAACCAGCAGTCATTGAGCCAGCGACCGTTATAGAAGAAATGGAACCGATTGCACCTATGGATTCAACTGAGCTTGATCAGCCTTTTGATGAATTTGCACCACAATCTCCTTAATTTGTGAGTAATTTCGGAGAGACAATGCTTCGGAATTTAGCTAAATGGTGACTTGATCTGTCTGTTTTTGGGGAGCTGGGACAAATTCAACTTTTGCTCAGTTCGCTAAAAATTCGCTGAGCCAGTAACTTTTTGTCGGATTGTCGGCAAATTAGACTGGCTTTTTTATTGTCTAAATTTTAAAGCCTGAGTGCTGAGTTAGCTATTGGTTGTGCCCTGAGGTTGAGGGTTGAAATGCTGCTGGAATTGGCTCGGAGCTGCGCATCGGCTTTTGTGACTTGGTTAATTTGATCAAAGGATGGCACGACAGGACGGCGATCGCCCAACCAACAACCCAGTGCAAATTTATTACAATCTACAAAACGAACTACAAAACGAAGTTTCTGCTTGGCCGCTTTTGCGATGACAACAACTTTTACTCAACAGCCTCTGCTCAAAGATCCTGAACGTTTGCAAGCTCGCCTCAAGGAAATCCCTGCGGAACCGGGTGTGTATTTTATGCATAGTCGGCAGGGGGATATTCTCTACATCGGGAAGTCGAAGGTGCTGCGCAATCGGGTACGGTCATATTTTCGAGCATCGCGCACTCATTCGCCCCGCATCGAAATGATGGTGCAGCAGGTGGCGGATATTGAGTTTATCGTCACGGACACGGAAGCGGAATCTCTGGCGCTCGAAGCGAATTTGATTAAGCGGCATCAGCCTTACTACAATGTGCTGCTCAAGGATGATAAAAAATATCCTTATGTTTGCATTACTTGGTCGGAGGATTATCCTCGATTTTTTGTGACGCGCAAACGCCATCTTGGGCATAAGGGCGATCGCTACTATGGCCCCTATGTGGATAGTCGGTTGTTGCGGTACACGATTGGTTTGATGAAACGAATTTTTCCGCTGCGCCAACGCCGTAAACCTTTGTTTAAAAATCGACCGTGCCTAAATTACGATATTGGTCGCTGTCCGGGTGTTTGTCAGCAATTAATTTCGTCAGAAGATTATCGTCAAACAGTACAAAAGATCGCGATGGTATTCCAGGGGCGGAGCAGTGAATTGGTCGATGCCCTAACGGAGCAAATGGCCAAAGCTGCGGAAGATCTGAAGTTTGAAAAAGCGGCGCAGATTCGTGACCAAATTAATGCGATCGCCGCCCTCAATGCTGACCAAAAAGTGAGCCTGCCAGATGATCGAGTGTCACGGGATGCGATCGCCCTTGCTGCGGATGATCACCATTGCGCGATCCAATTATTTCAAGTGCGCGCCGGTCGATTGGTCGGGCGACTCGGATTTTTCACAGAACTGCCCGCTAATCTCGGTGAAAACTTAGAGGCAGAATACGGCAAAATTTTGCAGCACGCCCTCGAAAATCATTATGCAAATGTGGATGGCGTCGAAATTCCAGCAGAAATATTAGTGCAATATCCGCTCCGCGATCAGGATTGGCTCGAAGGATTTTTAGGCGATCGCCGCGCCAGTAAAGTACAGATTCTCCAGCCCCAACGGCAAGTCAAAGCAGAATTGATCGCCATGGTGGAACGCAACGCCCAGCACGAATTGAGCCGTACCCAGCGGGCTGCTGATAGAAATCTGGCAGCAATGGAAGATTTGGCGATGTTGCTCGATTTACCCGTCTTGCCCAAGCGCATCGAAGGTTACGATATTTCGCACATTCAAGGGTCAAACGCCGTCGCTTCACAGGTTGTGTTTATCGATGGCATTCCCGCCAAGCAAGATTATCGTCATTACAAAATCCAAAATCCCGACATTCATATTGGCCGTTCTGACGACTTCGCCAGCATGGCAGAAATTATGCGGCGTCGCTTCAGAAAAGGATTGCCGAAAGATGCACCAGATTTGATCATGATTGACGGCGGCAAAGGCCAACTCTCGGCGGTGATGGCGGTGATGGAAGAACTCGATCTCGCTGACAAACTGAACATTGTGGGTCTCGCGAAAAAACAAGAGCAAGTTTATTTTCCTTACGAATCCGAGCCAGTCAAAAGCGAAAGAGAACAGCCCGGCATCCAACTTTTACGCCGAGTCCGAGACGAATCTCACCGTTTTGCCGTCGGTTTCCACCGTCAACAGCGCATGAAATCTAGCAGGCGATCGCAGCTTGATGATATTCCCGGCCTAGGATACGAACGTAAAAAACAATTATTAGCCCATTTTCATTCTCTAGATTATTTACGCGAAGCCAAACCCGCACAAATTGCTGAGGTTAAGGGGATTGGCAACCGCTTAGCTGAGGATATCCACCAGTATTTTCACCCTAAATGATTTTTTAATAATTTACGTGGGAACAAGATTATCTATTCGGCGATCGCCAGATTATTCTGCTTTCAAAAATACTTTGAACAGATCTGGATTATATTGCTATCATATTGATGGATCTATAAATCACCTAGAAAAAAACCATATAAACAAAGTCTCATAACCCTTTGATACAAGGCTTTGTAAGGATGTTTTATAAGATTCTGCTTTGTCATTCCTTTAAAAATAGAATGGATTTGTCCAAATAGAAATATGAATTCTTCTATTATTTGGCGGATTCCACTATAGAAGGATTGAACGTAAGCTATAGATAGGTTCGAAAGGAAGATAAAAAATCCTCAAAGAACGTCCATCTGTCAATACAATTTCTTTTTTGTGGAGTAAATCGATGTTTGTTCAATTCACAGCTGTTCTTCAATTAACCGGAATTTTTGCTTTGTCCATCGGTGCTTACCTCGGTCTCCTCGAATGTTTGATGCCAACACGCTCATACAAGTTACACATCTCTGCTGATAAGTAAGGGGAAGTCCTACATCCTTAGGTGTCAGTTAGTCATAAACAGTTTTTACAACTTCTGCAAGACGGTGCATCGCATCTCGAATTTCAAAATCAGTGGCAGTCAGGCTAATGCGCAAACATTGTTGTTTGTGGGGCCAATCTTCCCGCAAGCCGGGGAAAAAGGGACTGCCGGGCACAGCGATAATGCCCACAAATTTTAATTTTTGGTAGAGTTCCCAGTCGGTGATCGGCAGCTCATCAAACCATAGCCACGCAAAGATTGCGCCTTCGCCTCGGTGGAGATACCACGGAATATCCTTGGGCATCGCGGCATCAAGGGTGGCTTCAAGAATTTGAATTTTATTTTGGTAATAAGGACGAATAACACTCGTCGAAATCTCGGCTAAAGCTCCGGACTGGATCGCACGGGCGGCGATCGCCTGACCATAGCGAGAAGAATGGATGCAAGCATTAGTGAGAAATGCCTGTAGCGGCTGGATGAATTCTGGTTCGCCGATAGCGATGCCGACTCGTTCCCCCGGCAAGCCCGCTTTCGAAAGGCTCATGCAGTGGATGATATTACCGCCAAAGATGGGCTGCATTTCTGTGAAATTGAGTGCTGGAAAAGGTGGTGCGTAAGCGGAATCGATTAAAACTGGAACATTGTGCTGGGCAGCCAGATCAGCAATTTTCTGGGTTTCATCGTTACTAATCACGTTGCCTGTCGGGTTGCAGGGGCGAGAAAAAATGACGCAGCCAGTCGTCTCGTCAATTTTGAGCTGACTAAAATCGGGACGATATTTGAAACGATGATTAGCTTTGTCGATATCGAGGCTGGGTTTAAAGGCTTTAACGGCTTCAGGATATAAGCTCACGCCGCCGTAACCGGTGTAATCCGGACTGAGAGGCAGCATAATTGATTTTAATTGCTCGGCATCTGTGTAACCGCCAAAGGCATTGGCCGCTAAAAAATATAGTGATTGGGAACCGGGCGTAATAACGATGTTGTCGCTGGTTAAATTCAGGCCGTACCGCTGACTAAAATCTTGGGCGATCGCCTCGATTAGTGGTTCATAACCCTGCGACGAGCCATAACGACAAACCACTTCACCATATTCTGAGCTGGCCAATAGTTCTTCGGTTGCATCTCGCCAAAGCTGCTCTACTTCAGGAATAATGACAGGATTACCCGCACTGAGGTTGATGAATTCCTGACCAGCACCAGCTTTGAGCGTATCGATAATGTCTTTCATGATGGCGCGGACGCCCGTCAAACCAGACATCTGTTTGCCAAATTTCGATAACTCAGGAGACTCAAGCATGGGGTGATTGGTTGAATTCAATCCCTCAATGTTACCGTTTTTACTAAGTTTTAAAGTGATCTAACTCTGAGGCGATCGCCTTAATACCACGAAACAAAAGTCGAAATTTCATCAGCTCGCGCGACAGAATAAGGCTCACTCAAATTAGGGTTATACGCCGAAGCAAACAATGGTGACAAATAGTTACTCACCGTCGCTGTCGGATAAGACTGCATCTCAGGGGGGGCCGGAGAACGCCAAAAACTAAACAGTCCTGCTTGCCGCACTTCCGGCGATCGCCCAGACACTTCGGGTTGAGTTTGGGGAATACTACTCAAAAACTTTTGCAATTCTGCCGAAATCGTTTCCGTTAACCGCAATTTCACTTTCGAGCCAGACAACGATTGCACATAACCTGCCGACAAAAACTGATTATAAGCATCACCACTTTGCTCGTTGCGCTCTAAGAAACTCAGACTCAGTGCCCGCAACATCTGCCGCACAGGTTCTGCCGCTTCACCCATCACTTCCGGCACAAGGGTACTTTGGGACAACAAACTATCGCGATTGCTCAAATCCGTAACGCTCATGTGGGTTGCACCACTGGCTACAATCAAATACTTTTCATTTTTCAATTGCTGAAATGGCTGTAATTGGTGCGTCAAACTTGGGGTAATGGCGTCTTTTGTTGAAGTCAAAATTATGGTCGGAATTTCAATATTTCCCAAGCCTTCTTTGCCAAATACTTCCCCCGCAATCGGATTGAGGGCGATCGCCTGTTTGATGCGCTCATCACCTAATCTCAATCGTCCGTAGGGTAACTCCGCTGCTGCACATTCTAGCCAATCACCGGGCGCGCGAGACAAAGGATTTGATTGATTACAATGCTTGCGAATCGCCGACGGATCAACAATCCCACCCGCCAACGCCAAAGCTGTGTAGCCCCCAAAAGAATGCCCAATCACCGTCACATTATCCGTCGCAAAACGATTAGAAA
>JBARRZ010000137.1:0-4958 GCA_049644465.1 Limnothrix sp. | reverse complement strand
CTACGATACAGTGCTACAAGGTAAGCAGCCGATCTCACAAACACCATCGCAAGTGGTAAAACCACAAAATAACAGCATCATCTTTTTTGATAGTGATTGCCAACACGAAGTTTTGCCAGTCCATTGTCCATCGCGTCTCTTTGCCCACAGCCGTTTTACAGTTAATGGGTGGTTGCGTGTTTAAAACTTTAGTGAAACCCGTTATAATTTTTTATTGAAATGTCAGTTCAAGATCTCACCGAAAAAGCTTTTGATATTCTGCAAAATAGCTTAGATGATGAAAGCTTGTCGCCTCAAGTACGAGCAGAAATTGCGTTAAAAATATTAGATTTTAATGGCGAAAGAAATATTTCACCACCTACCCAACTTGCAGTAACAGCACCGGCTGTTAATCTGCCCATTCCTGAGTTATACACACTGAGTGAATCATGGCAAAAGTGGTTAGTTGAAAATAAGCTCCGTAGTGTTGCGGATCAAAGTTTGGTTGATATTTTGATTGATCAAGGTATTGCGGAGAAAACAGCCAAACAAATCGTCTTTGCATTACCCCAAGAGGTGAGTTTTAGTTATATCGAACCGCGCTGGCGATCGCTGCAAAACTACCAACTCATTGCAACTCAGTATCGAGAGCAAGAAGCTCTACACACATCGGAAATTGCCCGAAAAGTTCAGGTCAGTGCGGCGGATTTTTACCAACATTATTATTCGCCCCATGTGCCCATTGTCCTGAGTGACCTCGGTAATTCGCAACCTTGGCAGACTCCAGCCACTTTTGTCGAATCTTTCGGCGATCGCCTAATTACCCCCAGCCCTCTACCGCCACTTCATCCCGCGCAACCAAATTTGGAGGCGATCGCCGCAATTGCATCACAAAACCTGCGTGACTATCTCGCCCAATCAACACCACCAAGCTATGTTGAGCTAGATTTGCACGATTGGGATGCGCAGATTATCAGCGAATTTTTTCAACATTATTCGCACTTGGCCCATTACCTCGACACAACCGCAACCATGCCAGCGAGCGTGAGTCTATGGTTGCAATCCACTGCATCGCCTTTTCCGTTGCAAGCAAAGTTGGAAGATAGCTTTGTTGTACAGCTTTGGGGCAGTAGTCGGTGGCACATAGCCTCGCCGTGGCAGAGCGAGTTTTTGTACGGCGACGAAAGCTGGGTGAGTAATATCGACATTGATCAAATCGACTTGCGGCGCTATCCTCTGCTAGACCAAGCGCAATTTCACTCGGTCACTTTAAATGCAGGCGAAGCTTTATTTATGCCTTTGCTATGGTGGCAACAATGTCGGGCAACGGCGGACAGCGGGCAAATAATCTGTACAAATTTCAAGCCACCCTCCGCATAATCACTGGGATGACTAGGCTGAGGTAAACAGGCTAAGATTTCAAAGAAAACTGATTTATTCTCCTGATTCGCCCACCATGGAAAATGCCCTCACGAAACATGCTCAAATACTCAAAAGTTTTGGTTTGAGTCTTGTGATTGCGGCTTGTGGTGCAGTACTCGTCGGCTTACAGCAGTCACGCTTAATGGAGTTGAAAAGTTCTGAAGATTTGACCCCCGAAAGTGTCGCACGTCTGGCGATCGCCGAAAAGAACAATATTGCCCTCTGGAAAAGTTTGCCCGCCTTTGGTTACGACAACCTGTTATCTGACTGGGCTTTCTTGCGATTTTTACAATATTTCGGTGATAGCGAAGCCCGTGCCATGGGCAATTACGAGCTTAGCGCAGATTTTTTTGACATCATTGTCGATCACGATCCATGGTTCACCGAAGGCTATTACTATTTATCGGGCAGTAGTTCTCTGTTTGCAGGCACAGCGGATCGCACAGTTGATATTCTCAATCGCGGTTTAGCCGAAATGTCGCCCCGCCAACCCGAAGAAGGACATTATATTTGGCGAATGAAAGCAATTGATGAACATCTCTTTTTAGGGGATATTGACGCATCAGTGCGCTCCTATCTCAAGGCGGCAGAATGGGCTGGCTATTATGACGACGCGGCTAGTCGAAATGCTGTACAGCGATCGCAGTCCAGTGCAGCATTTTTAGTTCGAGATCCGCGCAGCATTATGGCGCAAGTGACGGCTTGGTCTGGCATTTTGGGGCAGGCGCGGGATGCCGATACTCAGGCAAGAGTGATCCGTGAACTCGAAAAATTGGGTGTTGCGGTGCGCATTGACGAAAATGGTCAAGTGAGATTTAAAGTACCGCCAGAAATTTTAGAAGCGGAAAAAGAGGCTTTACAAATTTCAGAATAGATTTAGCTAAGGCGACAGCAAATTTGGTTTTAAAATCTCAATTAATTGCGCTAGTTGCTGTTCAGTATGGGTAGCCATTAGAGAAACACGAATGCGACTAGTGGGCACGGTGGGTGGACGAATAGCTGGGGCAAAAAATCCGGCATTTAAAAGTTTTTTCCCAAGCAACAAACTTTGCTCTGGACTATCAACGCCAAAACAGAGAATGGCGGATTGAGACGTAATTAATTCGTATTCGCCGAGGGCTGTTTTAAGCTGAGTGATATTAGCCCAAAGTTGTTGGCGGCGTTCGGGTTCGGTGCGAATAATCTCAAGGGCGGCGATCGCCGCAGCGGTATCAGCGGGGGAAAGTCCGGTAGTGTAAATCCATGTGGCCGCACGATTGCGCAAGAAATCGATCAATTTTGCCGAGCCAGCAACATATCCGCCCAAGCTGCCCAAGGCTTTACTGAGTGTGCCAATCTGAATTATGGGCTTATTTGAACAGTGGAAATGTTGGGCGACACCCGCCCCTTTGTCACCGAGAATACCCGTGGCGTGGGCTTCATCAATTAATAGCATCGCGTCAAATTCTTCGGCTAATTCAACTAATCTTGGCAAGGGACAGAGATCGCCATCCATACTAAAAACACTGTCGGCGGTAATCAGGCAACGACGGTATTTTTCGCGGTGGGTTGCGAGCAAATTACGTAAAGATTCAGCATCGTTATGGGGAAAATCGAAGCAAGTTGCACCGCTCAGTTTTGCGCCATTTTTGAGGCTGGAATGGTTATATTGATCCCCCAAAATCAAATCTCGTTTACCGACAATCGCGGCGATCGCCCCCAAGTTTGCCAGATAACCCGAACTAAAAACCAGTGCATCTTCTGTTTGCTTCAGCGCGGCGATCGCCTGTTCCAATTCCCGGTGCAATTCCCGGTGTCCACTGGTGAGGCGCGATCCGGTGCTGCCTGTGCCAAACGCTTTGGTGGCCTGTACTGCGGCATCAATCAACCGCGCATCCCCGGCTAACCCCAAGTAATCATTGCTGGCGAAATTAATCACTGGTTTACCATCGAGTTCGACAATGGCGCCTGCTTTTCCGGCGATCGCCCTAGTTTGTCGATACCAATTCGCTTTTTTGATCGTCTCCAGCGAACTATCTAGCCAACTGTATACATCTTGTCTCGCCATGAATTACCCGGTTTGCTCTCTTGATATTTTATTGAAAATGAGGGCAATTATTTGGGGGCGTAGTTTTCGAGCCAAATGCGGAGCAGTTCTACGGTGATTTGCCAGCGAGATTCTATTTCATCGGGAATTTCGCGGATAACGTCGTGTTTGCTGAGGGTTTTGAGGGCGGGTGCGAGGATGTCTGCGTCGAAGGGTAAATGCTCTAAAAGTTCGGTGGTGGTTAAGCCTGCGGGATGGGTGGCAAGGGTTTTGATAATCGGTTGTTGTCCGGCAATATCTTGGGCGGCTTGTCGCCATACGCCATCGAAATAGTAGCGACCTTTGCGGAAAAAGTCCTCAGTGATAATGGCTTCGACATCGGCGGTGGTCAGGAGATTATCGCGCTGTTTGGCTTGCTCGAAAACGTAATCGTTATAGCGGCGCACGAGCTGGAAGCCGATGAGCTGGACAAGGTAGGGTTGTCCGTTGCTTAGGTCATAGATGCGTTGGAGGGCGGCGGGTTCGTAGTCGAGGGGGAAGTCTTCGGCGGGGCTGGCGAGGAGTTGGAAGGTGGCTTCGCGGCGGAGGAAACTCACGCGGATCGGGATGACGCTGGCGAAAAAGGGTTGGAAATAGTCGGCGGTCATTTCTTCGAGGGTGTGGAGTCCGGCAAAGGCGAAGGCGAGTTTGGGACTCATCTGGACTAGGCCGCGCAGGTAGCCGAGAAATTCTTTGGAGATTTGTCCTTTTTCGATCAGGTCTTCGAGGGTTTCGAATTCGTCGATGGCAATGATTAGGCTGTCGCTCTCCATCTCGGCAACAACTTTTTTCAGGTAGCGTTCAAAGGTGCGTTGGGGGAGTTTGAGTAGGTCGTCGTCGCTGGGGGGTTCGATATTTGTGGCGATCGCAATTTCATCGCTGAGGGCAATGAGGACTTCGCCCACTCCGTTTTCGACTTCGCCGAGGCGTTGCAGGTTGATGTAGATGATTTTGCCTGTGGAACCGTTATGGCTGCTGGCGTTGCGGAGGATGGAGGTTTTGCCCATGCGGCGGTGGCCGTAGAGGACGATGGACTGGCGGGTTTGGTTGGTGATCCAGAGTTCTTCGAGTTGGCGCATGATGTCGTCGCGTCCGACGAAATTTTTGCCGATGACGGGATCGCCGATAACGTAGGGGTTGCGGACTGGTTCGGTGATGTCTGCTGTGCCGATCTCTAGGGCAAGGGGTTCGATGGCGGTTTTCCAAGTTTCGGCAATTTCAACGACTAAATCGCGCTCGGCTTCGGGAAGAATCTCTTTGGTTTGGATAATTTTGGTGAGTTCACCGATGGCACGGTTAAGGGCAAGAGAACGGGTTTGTTTACCGATGCTGTGGCGGAAAAGTTGTGTGTCTTTTACAACTCGTTCAAAAGCGAAAATAGCTTGCCATGTTGTCGGACGAAAGTAGGTTTCTGTTTTACAAATATCTAATTCGACTTCTTCGATTTCCTCGGCAGTAATCGCGGTTTGGCAAAAGGAAAGGTTTAAAGACA
>JBARRZ010000136.1:0-5965 GCA_049644465.1 Limnothrix sp. | reverse complement strand
GATCGTTGGCGAAAGATTGAATGCTAGTGGCTCGAAAAAATGCCGAACTTTATTAAATGAAGAAAATTGGGATAGCCTAATTTCCCTCGCAAAATCTCAAGTAAAAGAAGGTGCTCATGTCCTCGATGTGAACGTCGATTATGTGGGTCGTGACGGCGTAAAAGATATGCATGAACTGGCTTCGCGGCTGGTGAATAATATTACGTTGCCTTTAATGTTGGACTCCACCGAATGGGAAAAAATGGAGGCAGGTCTAAAGGTTGCAGGCGGTAAATGTATTCTCAACTCTACTAATTACGAAGACGGTGAAGAACGTTTTTATAAAGTACTTTCCATCGCGAAAAAGTACGGGGCGGGTGTCGTTATTGGAACCATTGATGAAGATGGTATGGGACGGACGGCAGACAAAAAATTCGAAATTGCAAAACGTGCCTATGATGCGGCCGTTGAATATGGTTTGCCCCCTTACGAAATCTTTTTTGACCCCTTGGCGCTACCTGTTTCCACGGGTATTGAAGAGGATCGATTGAACGGTCAAGCGACTATTGATTCCATCGAACGTATTCGCAAGGAATTGCCGCAATGTCACATTATTTTGGGCGTTTCAAATATTTCCTTTGGTCTAAATTCTGTATCTCGACAGGTGCTTAATTCGGTCTTTTTACACGATGCGATGAAGGTGGGTCTTGATTCGGCGATCGTCAGTGCCAGCAAGATTTTACCGATGTCAAAAATTAGCGAAGATCATCAAAAAGTTTGTCGTGATCTGATCGGCGATCGCCGGGAATTTGATGGTGATGTCTGCACTTATGATCCTTTGACAAAATTGACTCAGCTTTTCGCTGGGAAGAAAATGAAAAAGGCAGAGGCAATTGATAAAAGCCTGCCCATTGATGAACGTTTAAAGCAGCACATTATTGATGGTGAAAGACTCGGTTTAGAAGATGCTTTAAATGAAGCTTTAGCACACCACCCACCGTTGCATATCATTAATGTTTTCTTGCTAGATGGCATGAAAGTAGTCGGTGAATTATTCGGTTCTGGACAAATGCAATTGCCGTTTGTTTTGCAGTCTGCCCAAACCATGAAAGCTGCAGTGGCATTCCTCGAACCATTTATGGATAAGGAAGAAGGAGATGATCGCGGTAAAGGCACATTTGTGATCGCGACAGTGAAAGGTGATGTCCATGATATTGGTAAAAACCTTGTAGATATTATCCTTTCAAACAATGGTTATAACGTGGTGAATTTGGGAATTAAGCAACCCATTGAAAACATTGTTAAAGCATACGAAGAACATCGACCCGACTGTATTGCGATGAGTGGTTTGTTAGTGAAATCGACCGCTTTTATGAAAGATAATCTTGCTGCCTTTAACGAGAGAGGTATTACAGTTCCGGTAATCCTTGGGGGCGCAGCATTAACCCCGAAATTTGTAAATAAAGACTGTCAAAATACCTATAAAGGTCAAGTGATTTACGGTCGCGATGCGTTTGCCGACTTGAACTTTATGGACAAGTTGATGCCTGCAAAATCTGCGGAAAATTGGGATGACTTCAAAGGTTTTCTCGATGAATATTCGGAAGATGCGATCGCCCAAGAATACGAAGCAGATGGCACGGCGATCGCCGCAGAAGAAAAGCCCGCAGAACCTGAAGTGATTGATACCCGTCCTTCTGAAGCTGTGACCCAAGATATTGCTCGCCCCACACCACCATTTTGGGGCACAAAAATTCTCACGGCAGAAGATTTTGATCTCGAAGAGCTTTTCTGGTATTTAGATTTACAGGCTTTAATCGTTGGACAATGGCAATTCCGCAAGAAAAAGAATCAAACAAAAGAGGAATATGACCAGTTTATTCAAGATGATATTCACCCTCTTCTAGAAGAGTGGAAAGCAAAGGCGATCGCCCAAAAACTCTTGGATCCAACACTGGTTTATGGTTACTTCCCTTGCCAGTCGGAAGGGAATACTTTAATCATTTATGATCCCGATGAATATGTAGCAGAGCAGACCATTACTGAGGTTGCCAGATTTGAATTTCCACGGCAAAAAACAGGCAAGCGATTGTGTATTTCAGACTTCTTCGCTTCCACAGAATCTGGTGTTTTAGATGCCTTCCCGATGCAGGCAGTAACCGTTGGTGAAATTGCAACGAAACATGCGCAAGAACTTTTCGCAGCTGATAATTATACGGACTATCTTTACTACCATGGTTTAGCCGTACAAACTGCTGAGGCGATCGCCGAATGGGGTCATGCCCGCGTTCGTCGAGAGTTGGGATTTGGCGATTTGGAACCCGACAATATCAAAGATATGCTCCGCCAAAGATATCAAGGTTCTCGCTATAGTTTTGGTTATCCTGCCTGCCCAAATATTCAGGATCAATACACTCAATTAGAGTTGTTAAAAGTTGATCGGATTAATATGTATATGGACGAGAGCGAGCAGATTTATCCTGAACAATCAACTTCCGCAATTATCACCTATCACCCTGTCGCTAAATACTTCAATACTTGAGGTTAATAAACTATGAGAACCTTAGCAAAATGGACTGTCGGTGAATACCATGATCTCATCGACAAGGGTTTGTTAGATCATAAAAGAGTTGAATTATTAAATGGAGAACTAATCGAAATGGCTCCGGAAAGTCCTATTCATCGCTACACTATGCGCCGGAGTAAAAGCTATCTAGATGATCTATTTGATGAGGTTGCTTTAATCCAAGAAGGTCATCCAATCACTCTCAGTAATTCCGAGCCTGAGCCGGATGTTGCTATCTATAAAAAGCCAGAATCAGAGTACTGCACTCGACACCCTAATGCTAGTGATATTTTTCTAGTTGTCGAAGTTTCAAACTCGACATTAAGCTACGATCTGAATAGGAAAAAAGAGATTTATGCCGATGAAGGAATTCAGGAATATTGGGTGATAGATGTCCAGCATCAGCAACTTTATCTTTTTAAAAACTTAGTTGAAGGAAAATATTGTTTTTCCCAAATCTATACCGGCGGCGAAATATCACTGGAAGCATTTCCAACTATTAAAGTAGCTGTCAAAAAACTCTTCGATTAATATTTTCTTTCTTTGGGTTCAAAGCGATTAATGACGACTGGCATATATTCAATTTTTACGCCGTCGTCAGAGCAAAAACTAAGGGTATGACCCAAATATTCTTGATCGTTCCTAACTGGAAAATCTTCCCGCGAGTGAGCACCTCGACTTTCCTTGCGATTAAAGGCAGAAGTCAAGATCGCTTCTCCAACTTTGAGGATACTTTGTAACTCCATCGCTTCAATGAGTTCGGTATTCCAGTGAATGGCTTTGTCATCAAGGAAAATATCTTGGTATTCAGCTTTTAGGGCTTGAATTTGTTCGATACCTTCTGACATGATTTCCTCGGTACGAAATACGCTGCAATGCTCGCTCATTGTGTCTTGGAAGCGTTG
Source organism: Limnothrix sp. (assembly GCA_049644465.1). GTDB lineage: Bacteria > Cyanobacteriota > Cyanobacteriia > Cyanobacteriales > MRBY01 > MRBY01. The sequence goes on along the minus strand of JBARRZ010000136.1, from coordinate 2,515 downwards.
CTTGAGATTATGCAGGCGGGTGCTGCCTTCTTGGCTGAGAAGCTGATCGATGCGGGCTTGGGCTTGGTCTAAATAGGCTTGCGGCTCGATGTCAGGGAAAGGGCGATCGCCACCAACATATTCAGCAATTTTCATCCCGGTGCGACGACCGAAAACAATACATTCCAACAGGGAATTACTGCCGAGACGGTTTGCGCCATGGACTGACACGCAAGCACATTCCCCCGCTGCGAAAAAGCCTTCGGTAAGTTCAGTGCCATTTTTGCGGACACGCCCATCGGTATTCACAGGAATGCCGCCCATGGAATAGTGAGCTGTGGGGCGCACTGGCATGGGTTCCACGACGGCATCAACGCCCACCAATCGCTCGGCTTCTTCCCAGCAGAAAGGCACACGGCTCATAATTTTTTCTTTGCCCATGTGGGTTAAATCCAGATGAACAAAATTGCCGCCCGCGCTGCCGTCTTTGTGGATGCCGCGACCCGCCCGAATTTCTAGCGTAATTGCCCGTGAGGTGATATCCCGTGGAGCCAACTCCATTTGCTTCGGTGCATATTTTTCCATAAAGCGATCGCCGTCACTATTACGCAGATAAGCCCCTTCACCCCGCACGGCTTCCGAGATGAGCACGCCCACTGGAAACAAACCCGTCGGGTGGAATTGAACAAACTCCATATCTTCGAGGGGGAGACCGACCGCCGCTGTCATCGCCAAGCCATCGCCCGTTGAAGCGTAATCGTTAGACGTGGTATTGAAAACTCTGCCATAACCGCCCGTCGCAAACATCACAACTTTTGCCTGAACGACTTCCAGCTTGCCTGTTTCGATGTGGTACATCACGAGACCTTTCGCCTGATTCTCTTCAAAAATCAGTTCCATCACGTACCATTCGTCGTAAATTTTGACGTTATTGCGCCGCAAATTATTCACCAATTCATGCAAAATCGCGTGACCCGTTTTGTCCGCTGCGTAACAGGTGCGTTTATGGGAATGTCCGCCAAAAGCCCGCTGGGAAATTCTGCCATCTTCGAGGCGGGAAAAAAGCACGCCCATATGTTCTAGATCGATGATGACTTCGGGAGCTTCTTTCGTGAGAATTTCGACTGCATCCTGATCGGCGAGATAGTCTGAACCTTTTACTGTGTCGAAGGCGTGAGCTTCCCAACTATCTTCTGGGTCAACATTTTTAAGGCTCGCGGCGATGCCCCCCTGTGCGGCGACGGAATGGGCGCGGATGGGATGGGTTTTTGCCACAAGTCCCACGTCAATGTTGGGATTGTTTTTTTTAATTTCTAGGGCAGCGCGGGAACCGGCGAGTCCACCGCCCACAATAATCACGTCGTGTTGCAGCATTTTGTCTTGGGGCGTAGCAGTCTTTCTATTGTCGGTATTTCTGCTGGTGAGGGTGGGAAAGCTGTAACGAATTTTTATATCTGGTGATCAAGTAATGTAGCGATCGCCCCGACTTCGATTTCACCTTGGGTAACGGGCATAATATTGATGCCAAAGAGAATGCCTTGATCTTTTTTGTGGCGGAATGTGCCGAGGGTGCGGAGGGGTTCTTGGGCTGGGTGGCGATCGCCTGTCGTTTGATCAGTTGTTGTCACGATGCACCGCTCACAGGGTTTGGCGATAATGAATTCTTGATTCTGGATGGTGATTTTTTGCCAATGATCTTCAGCAAAAGGCTCGTCAGTAGACACGACTAAATTAGGACGAAAACGATTCATCGGCAGCTCTTCGCCGAGTTTTTCAGAGAGCATTTTTAGGGAAGCAGTATTGGTTAACAAAATAGGATAACCATCAGCAAAGCTAACAGGTTGATTTTCCCAGAGGGCGTAATTAGGATTGATGGGACGGACATAATCTGGGGATTGGCGCACGAGGCGACAGGGCATTTGCAATACTTCTGAAAACCAAGCTGCAGCGGCTTCTCCTTGATCTAAAGCTTGTACTCGATTGCGCCAAACGGTGACAGATTTAAGCGATCCTTGCGGTTGGGTCGAGATAGTTAACGGGGCAAAATTATCAAAATTAAGGGTTAGTTGATCGTCGGTCAGTTGGGTGCGCACCCTCGCTAATTGGGGATATTGTCGCTGGGTCAGAAAGTTGCCGCCCGAATCGACGATCATCCACTGGCGATCGCCTTTAAACCCTTGAATATTCACCTCAACACTGTCCAGCGAGATGCCGCCACAGGATTTGACGGGATAAATCCATAATTCTGCAACTTTGATCACCGCTCAATACTCCCTAATTTGTGACTGTTTTTGCGTCGATTTTTTCGCCTCAAAATAATCGTAGTAGAATTCAGATTGCCCAAACTTCACTGTGCCAAAATTTTTATGATCATCTCGCCCCTCACCATTCGTAATCAGCAATTTAAATGGGGCGATCGCAGTTATGTGATGGGGATTTTGAATGTTACCCCCGATAGTTTTAGTGATGGCGGGCAGTTTAATTCTGTGGCAGCGGCGATCGCCCAAGCAGAAAAAATGGTGGCGACTGGCGTAGA
>JBARRZ010000135.1:0-24142 GCA_049644465.1 Limnothrix sp. | reverse complement strand
CGCCGGCGCTGGAGCTGGAGTGTGAGGTTCTGCTGGAGTAGCTACAGGTGTTGATATCGCATTCGTTGCTGCTGGAGGAACCGCATCGCGCGGGGAAAAATAATGATCAAAATCAGCTTCTAGCTCTTGATCTGTTGCAATATTTGGACTAGTGGCGAATAAGGTTTCTAGGCCAGAAACAACGTCATCATCATCAGTCTCATCCGTTGCTGCATTACTCAAAAATTCCGTAGAAGCATCGTTCTCACCAAATAAATCATCTAAGTCAGATTCTATTTGTGCTTCGTTGGCGATCGCCGGTGTCGTTTCTGGCGTCAGAGTCATTCGCGCAAAATCTTCATCACCAATGATCGGCGTCGCTTCATTCTCGTCAAAAATCGATGCAAAGGCAGAATTGTCATTGTCCGCAGTTGGGCTAGCAGCATTAATCGTTGGCTCTGTGCTTTCGAAGCCAAATAGCTGGTCGAGATCACCTTCGATGGGAGGCATCGTCGCCTTGAAATTGAGGTCGCCTCCGAATAAATCGCTTAATTCTTCGTCAAGCGCACCACTCGGTTCACCAGTATCTGGCGTGCCGTTATCTAATTCACCAAAAAGATCAGACAATTCGTCGTCAAAGCTGGAATCTTGTTTTTTTCTCGAAGAATAGCCGTTATTGCTCACTGCTGCCTCTCGTCAAACGAAGATAAATTGTGCAGATTTTTTTTGATTACACCCAGCATAGCTCAATCCTTTGGAGGCTTTGCGAGAAATCAATTTTTGATTGCAGGGAATGCAAAAGGAGATCATCTAGATACATTCTTCAATTCGGGGAGAAAACCGGAAAGTCTGACTTTTAGAAATACATTTGGGGGCGCTAGGTCGGAGCTAAGGCGGCTGTTATGGTTAAAGTAAGGGAACACATTGCATGATTTTGAGACGATGGCTGGACATAGTAAATGGGCCAATATTAAACGGCAAAAGGCAAGGGTAGACGCGAAAAGAGGCAAGACATTTACGCAGTTGTCACGGGCGATTATTGTGGCAGCGCGTCAGGGTGTACCGGATCCAGCGGGTAATTTTCAGTTGCGTACGGCGATTGAAAAGGCGAAGGCGGCGGGTATGCCGAATGACAATATTGATCGGGCGATCGCCAAAGGTGCTGGCACATTTAATAATGGCGATGCTCAGTACGAAGAAATTCGCTACGAAGGCTATGGTGCTGGCGGGGTCGCAATTTTGATCGAAGCCTTAACGGATAATCGCAATCGCACTGCGGCAGATCTGCGGGAAGCCTTTAGTAAAAATGGTGGCAACCTAGGCGAGACGGGCTGTGTGAGCTGGATGTTTGAGCGCAAAGGCGTAGCCGTTTTAACCGGAGACGTTGACGAAGAAGCGTTGCTCGAAGCCTCTCTCGCTGGCGAAGCAGAAAGCTATGAACTGATTCCAGAAAATGAGGAAGTGGCTGTTTTTACGACAGTAGAAAATTTAGAAATACTCAGCCAAACATTACGGGACGCGGACTTTACTGTTAACGAAACGGAATTACGCTGGATTCCGGAAACGGAATTAGAGCTACAGGAAATAGATCAGGTACGGACTGTCATTGAGATGATTGACGCGATTGAGCTATTGGATGATGTCCAAAATGTCACCGCAAATTTGGCGATCGCCCCCGAAATAGAATTACTCAACGCCTGAGCTGGTTTGGAATTCAGATTGAGCACGCTTAACTTATATTTTCTGCAGGTGATCTGAGTTCTGAGCAATTCAAGAATTTAGTTTGTCGATCATTGACACTAAAACAAATAAGAAGATTTACCAATCAACAGCACAATTCACAAAAAAAACATGTTCAAATAGAACTAGCATCACTATAAAATTTCTCCACACCTGTAGACCTAGTCGTTCTCAATCGTTACTGAGGTCGTTTTGTCTTTTTTCTCTCTAGTTAGTTTGCTTTATGATTTCCGCTGATCCTCTGCCAAACGAAGAAGCACGCCTTGCCGCTTTATTTCGCCAAGAAATTTTGGATAGTCCTGAAGAAGAAGACTTAAATAATTTAGTCAAGCTTGCTGCCAATCTTTGTGACACAGATATTTCTTTAATTTCTCTGGTGGACAATCATCGTCAGTGGTTTAAAGCTAGCTATGGTTTGGACGCCAAGGAAACGCCCAAAAAAGTTGCGTTTTGTGCCCACGCGATTCATGGCAGTGGTCTCTTTGAAATTCCGAATGCTTTGCAGGATGAGCGATTTGCAGATAATCCTCTCGTCATTGGTGAGCCTCATATTCGTTCCTACGCTGGTCAACCGCTGCGATCGCCCGACGGTTACAATCTCGGCACACTCTGCGTCATTAACCGCAAACCAACCGTTCTCTCGCTACAACAACGGGAAACCCTTGCCCTCTTGGCCAGACAAGTCGAAAAATATTTAGAGCTGCGTTACCAAGTCCATAAAACCCAGCAAAGCGTCAAAGTAATCGAAGCACAAGCAGAATCTTTGCAGCAAGCAAACAAAGTAAAAGATCAACTGCTAACCGTTTTGGCGCACGATTTACGCAGCCCCGTAGCGACCCTAGAGGGCATTGTGGATGCCTTTGATCATGACTGTTTAACCGCTGATGACGTTGTCGAACTTGTTGGGGAATTACGGCCACAGGTCAAACAGACGGTGACTCAGTTATCGCAGGTGCTGAGCTGGGCACACCAACAGATGAACCACGAAACAATTAATTTGGAAGCTTTTTCGGTTGAGGCGATCGCCTGTTATAGCTTGTCGTGGGTAGAAGACCGAGCTGCGACTAAACAAGTAAAACTAAAAATGGACTTGGGCAATAACTTTTGGGCTTGCGGCGATATTTCCCTAGTGGATATTGTGCTGCGAAATTTGTTGGCCAATGCAATCAAATACTCGCGACACGGCGATACCGTCACCCTATTTGCCCGGAGAAACGACGGCAAAATTCGGATCGGCATTCAAGACGTTGGTCTAGGTATGGAACTCTCGACCCTAGAAAAATTGCGTACCGCGACTTACCAAATGTCTATGCTCGGTACAGATAACGAAGTCGGGACAGGCTTAGGGTTGCTGCTGTGTCAAACGTATCTGCGCAAAATGGATACGGAACTAAACATTCAGAGTATCTGGAAAGAAGGTTCAACTTTCTCCTTTGAGCTTGTAAGCACCGATAATCCGAATGCTGATGAAGTGCGGCCTAGCCTCCACTTGAACAATGCGAACTTCTAAGACATTGGTTGAACGTGAGCGGATTTAAGCATTTAGAGAAAGGGAGACGCGGAGACAAAGAGACGCGGAGAAAGGGAGACTAAAGAGACAGGGAGATTTGTTGTCAGCGGAAACTTGCTTTTCTGTGACATCTCCCCATCGCCCACTCTCCGCGTCACCGTTTCAAGTCTTGTCTAATCCCGAACTCAGGTTAATTTAGGCGATCGCCGTCGAGCCGTGAAACGCAACTTCTGCTGGCCCGGTCATATAGATATGATTATCATCGGCAGACCATTCGATCTGTAGACAACCACCCGGTAATTCGACAGTGCATTGGCGATCGCAGTTTCCTGTCAATACTCCCGCCACAACCGACGCACAAGCCCCAGTTCCGCAAGCAAGCGTAATCCCTGCGCCCCGTTCCCAAACGCGCATTTTGATGTAATCAGGACGGACAACTTCAATAAATTCAGTATTGATCCGCTGAGGAAAAGCTTTGTGGTGCTCAAAATCGGGGCCAATCGTTGCTAACGGAATAGCGGCAACAGCTTCGACAAACGTAATGCAATGGGGATTGCCCATACTGACGCAAGTGACTGTCCAAGTTTTGTCGGCGACTTCTACATTTTGCTGAATAGATTTGCCGTCTGCATCGGTTAAAGTTGTGGGAATTTGCGCAGCCGCTAGAATAGGCTCACCCATATCTACTCTGACTTGACCTTTAGCTTCTAGGCGAGGCCGAATTGTGCCAGCGAGGGTATGGATGTTGTAGGCTTTTCCTTCTGGATTGCCGCCTTCTAATTGGTCTAAAAATCTGGCCATACAGCGAATGCCATTGCCGCACATTTCTGGTTCTGAACCGTCAGAATTGTAAATGCGCATGGTGTAATCGGCGTCGTCAGTGCCGGGCAGGGCAAAAATCACGCCGTCTGCCCCAATCCCAAAGTGGCGATCGCAAAGTGCTATAGCTTGGTCGGGAGTCACGAGGGGTTCTACTTGCTGACGGTTATCGAGCAAAATAAAATCGTTGCCAAGGCCTTGATATTTCGTAAATTCCAGCACCATACTTCTCAGTTAAGCTAATCAGTAAAATTAAGTTGCCATTATGACAGAATTTAATACGGCGTACCCGAGCATCCGTAAAATCCAGAATCACGTCAAAGATAACACCGCTATGGAGATAAAACTCCTGACGAATGATGTCGTGACGGGTAAATTGTTATGGCAAGATCCGCATGCTATTTGTCTTGCGCTTGCTGCTGACGGTGGTGACAAAGAGATGATCGTCTTTCGTCAGGCGATCGCCTACATTAAAACCCAAGCCTAACTGCCTTGTTGACTAACCTATCTAAATTGTTGTGCTCTTAGTTTTGTGATGAATTTTCGTTTTCTTCTACTCAGTGCCATTGCGGCGATCGCCCCTGTGCTGCTCCCAGCCAGTAGTATTGCCCAATCCGAACCCCAACTCAAAGTCGAACTCAGTCCCTCTAGCCCCAAGCAAGGGGAAAGCATGACTGTGATTATCGATCCGCCCGGCAACTTGATGACCGATGGCGCTCAACCAATCACCGTTAGTTTTACAAAAAGCGGTGCAACGCAAAGTGAAACCTATCCCGCATTTCCTATCGATATGGCAGGCGATCGCTACCGAACCCTGATCCCCACTTCGCCCCTCGATCAGCACGGTAGAACCCTCCTCCAAATTAGCGATGGCAAGGAAACCCGTAATCTCGCCATCTGGGTGCAAAAACGCAATTTCCCCACTCAACGTATTACCCTGACAGGCCCCGGCTCCGGCGGTGCAACCCAGTACGAACTAGATCGCGTTGCAACCTTTAAAGCCACAACCACTCCTACAAAATATTGGAATGGCGCTTTCCAAAGTCCAAACGGCGCGAGAATCTCCACCATCTTTGGCGTCCGACGCTACTACAACGGTGTTTTTGCCAGCGATTACTATCATCGAGGCATTGACTACGCCGCAGGATACGGTTCACCCGTTGTTGCCCCCGCTGCCGGAAAAATTGCCCTGATCGACTATGAAAAAAATGGCTTTCGCGTTCACGGCAACACCGTCGGCATTGACCATGGCCAGGGCGTTGTCAGCATTTTGATGCATCTCAACAGTATTCCTAGCACCCTCAAGGAAGGCGACCTAATCCAAGCGGGCCAAACAGTCGGCACTGTCGGCTCTACAGGCGCATCCACCGGCCCGCATTTACATTGGGGTTTATATGTCCATGGTGTAGCTGTTGATCCTGTGCCATGGCGTACCCAAGGTGTGAATTGATTCGGTGGCGATCGCCTGAAAAATTGATTGAGTTAAATAGATTGAACAGACATCGTCTTTAATCCACCAATTCAATTCACCACTAAAAACAACAAAACATCCTCCTCTACCCAGACAAAAAAATATTAGTTAAGCTGCAAAGCAAAGACAAAAACACCTCAATCTCTCTTACTTCTTGCTATAGACTTATGTGTGTAAGGTTTTGGTGAAGTTTTTTCGTCGAGCCTCAGTTTTTCTAGCATTCTGCGCAAAGATGGGGATGAAACTAGATATTTTCCAGAAATTCACAAGCTAACCTACAGCGAACCTATGAGTATCGATCAAATTGTTGAACAAGCCTTAAAAGATGGTTATTTAACACCCAGCATGGAAGCAGAGGTGGGTCGCATTTGCGATATGGCTTCCGAACTTTCCATCGAAGAGTACATGGCTCTAGATCGCCTCATGGGAGCCTTATTGACAGGAGAGGTTGTTGCCGTTCCTCGCAAGCAATTTATCAACGTGATGGAAGAGTTAGTTATTAGCCGTTCCATTGCGCGGGTAGCAGAAATTGAAGCAACAAGCGAAAAATCTCTGGACGTTGGTGATATCGCCGCTTATGCTCTCAACCGCCTCCCACCCCTCTACGCCACAACCGAAGAAGGTGCAACTTATCAGCGTCAAAAGGCTCAAGAGGAATTGCAGGCACTGATCAACGAACAGGTAGATGACGCTTTGACTCGTTATCTAGACCGACCAGAATTTTTCCCAGAACGTCAGGCCATCAGTTCGGCGAAACCAGATGGTACTGTGTTGTCGCAGGTCAGTAAGCTGTTGGGCGATTATGCACCGGGTTTTGAAACAGATACGTCCCAAGCATAAACACGATCAGTAAACAGTTGTAAACAGACAGTTTGGATTCTGTCCTACTGCTTGGAACTTTTTGAACGGCTTTGTTGTCAAATAAGCAAAGACATTTCACTAGCTGAGTTCTTTGGCGAATCCATGAGTCAATCTCTACCCGTTTCTATTTCTTCCGCTGAGGGGGCAACTCCCCAAAGTTGTGTGTCTCCTGAAAAGCTCTCTAATTACGATTTGATTCTTCAATGCCAAGCGGGTGCACAGCCTGAAAAATTGGTGTTTGTTGAGTTATTACGTCGTTATCAGTCCCATGTGGATCGCCTGCTATATCATCTCGCGCCGGATTGGCAAGATCGTTCTGATTTATCTCAGGAGGTCTGGATTCGGGTTTATCGCAATTTAAATCGTTTAAATGATCCGAAAAAGTTTAAGGGTTGGCTCAGCCGGATTGCGACGAATTTATTTTATGATGAGTTACGCAAGCGGAAGCGGGTACGTCGTCCTCTGTCTTTAGACAATACGTTTCAGACTCAGGATGGGGAAATGAGCTGGGATGTGGCTTCGGACCGACCTAGCCCGGACGATGATTTGGCGACTCAGGAATTCTATGAGCATTTAAGGACGGCGATCGCCCAATTGCCAGAAGCGTTTCGGACAACGATTGTCTTACGAGAGATTGAAGGATTACCTTACGAGGAAATCGCAGAGATGACGGGTGTCTCTTTAGGGACAGTCAAGTCACGCATTGCACGGGCGCGGACGAAGCTACAGGAGATGCTCCAACCCTATCTCAATGACTAATACCTGTTTAGGCAAAAACCAAAATTACAATCAAAAAACCTTGTGTGATGCCTCCGGGCTGGTGATGTACCGATGACTAATAATTCATTCGAATCTAAAAAAAATCAAATTCCTGACGAGTCTCCGCTTTCTTCTGAGTATCTCGAGCTATTGAGTGCCTATTTTGACGGAGAAGCGACGCCTGAGGAATGCAGCCAAGTTCAGCAGCTGATTGATGAAAATGTAGGTTTCAAACGACAGTATCTACATTTGCACCAGATTCGTCAGGGACTGCAAGCTTTGCCGATTCCTGCTAGTGCATCCCATAAGCAGCTTTCACGACAGGTCTTCCGGGGTTTGCGTCGTAGCCGTAGTAAGGTGATTTCGCTTTGGGGTGGTGGGGCGATCGCCGCATTGTTCGTTGCGGGTATTGTCAGCAATTTACCTAAAAGCAGCATGATGCAAACGGCGAGAAATTCGACCACAATCGAGACACCCGTTGCAACAGAAGCAGCACAACCAACAGAAGAAGCGCTAGTTGTTGCTTTAAACCGTCCGATGTTGCAAATCCCGAAACTCGCTACCACCACAGAGGACAACAAGCCCTAGCGATCGCCGCAGTGAAGTCACAACATTTTTTAAGTGTTTTTCATGGATAGTTCTGAAGAGAGGTCATTACCTCTCTTTTTTATTGCAGAAAGCAACACCGAAACTTCGTACCTGAGAGCTTGGCAAATCGTAACAAAAGTACATATAATCGGGGCAATCGAATAAGTATTTATCTCTACTACGTTTTATGGATAGCTTACAAATCCCGTGGCTGACTACGGCGATCGCCTTCCCTCTCCTTGCCGCTTTTATCATTCCTCTCGTTCCAGACAAAGATGGTAAAACTATACGGTGGTACACTCTGAGCATTGCTCTAACCGATTTTGCACTGCTGATTACGGCCTTTTGGACAAACTACAATCTCGGTAGTACCGAATTTCAGCTCACAGAAAATTTTGCTTGGATTCCCCAACTTGGGTTGAATTGGTCTCTAGGTGTTGACGGTTTGTCAATGCCTTTAATTATTTTGGCCACCCTGATTACAAACTTAGCTATCCTTGCAGCTTGGCGAGTGGAGAAAAAGCCTAAGTTATTTGCGTTCCTAATGTTGGTATTGCTCAGCGCTCAGATTGGCGTTTTTGCAGTCCAAGATTTGCTCCTTTTCTTCTTGATGTGGGAATTGGAATTAGTGCCGGTCTATCTATTGATTTCGATCTGGGGCGGCAAAAAGCGGATCTATGCAGCGACAAAATTCATTCTCTACACCGCATTAGGCTCTGTTTTCATCCTGCTTTCCACTTTAGCCCTCGCGTTTTACGGCGATACGGTTACTTTCGATATGCAGGCGTTGGGCATGAAAGAGTACCCGCTAGCGCTAGAAATGTTGGCTTATGCTGGATTCATTATTGGTTTCGGTGTCAAGTTACCCATTTTTCCACTTCATACTTGGCTACCGGATGCCCATAGTGAAGCATCAGCGCCTGTATCAATGATTTTGGCGGGTGTTCTGCTCAAAATGGGTGGTTATGGTTTGATTCGTCTGAATATGGAGATGCTCCCGGATGCGCATATTCGTTTTGCTCCGGTCTTAGTCATTCTCGGTATCGTAAACATTGTTTATGGTGCTTTCACAGCTTTTGGGCAAACCAATCTCAAACGCCGTTTGGCTTCTTCTTCGATCTCTCATATGGGTTTTGTACTGGTCGGGATTGGCTCTTTTACAGACCTTGGGATGAATGGCGCGATGCTCCAGATGTTGTCCCATGGTTTTATCGCAGCGGCGTTATTTTTCTTGTCTGGTGTGACTTATGAGCGGACTCACACGTTGGTGATGAAGGACATGAATGGGATTGCGCAGCTGATGCCAAAAACGTTCGCGCTGTTTACTGTGGCGGCGATGGCTTCTTTGGCGTTGCCGGGAATGAGTGGTTTTGTGAGTGAGTTGACTATTTTTCTGGGTTTGAGTGGCAGCGATACTTATAGTTTTGGGTTTAAGGCGATCGCCATCTTTTTGACAGCAGTTGGCGTGATCTTGACGCCCATTTATTTGCTATCGATGTTACGCCAAATTTTTTATGATGAAGCCACAAACTTAAATAAGGATGTGCGAATCAAAGGCGATGCTCAGCCGCGCGAAGTCTTTATCGCTGTATGTTTAATTGCGCCCATTATTGCGGTCGGCTTGTATCCGAAGCTCGCGACGACAACCTACGACATGAAAACAGTTGAGGTTGCTTCTAAGGTGCGTGATGCCTTGCCAATCTATGCGGAGCAGCAAGCTACAACAGACAGTATTCAAGCTCATAATCTGGGCTATACGCAAACACCAGCGATGCTTGCGCCGTCGATTCCGCTGCGCTAATGCTTTAGCTATTTCATGAAACGATTAGTAATATTGACGAGATAAATTGAGAAAGCGAGTCCACTGGGCTCGTTTTTTATTGTGAGTTACAGCCAAAAATTCACCGTACGACCCAGCGAACTACCCATAAGCAAAATATTTCAGTAGCTGTGGTGCAAGGCGATCGCCCCAAATACTTTCCCACCCGAATAAGACAATATTTAACGCAACAGGTCGCGGCGTAATCACCACTATAGAATCGTGATATAAACGATAAAGCTGACGCAAAATAATCAGGAAACCCCATGGCAACGCAACGTCCAGTCCTCCGTCGTGGTAGTGGCATCGAAAATCTCAGTAGTCGAGACGATGTAAAGTACCTCCAATCATTCCTCAAGGAAGCTGGTTTTTTGCCCTCTACCGCTCAAGTTGACGGTCTCTTCGGGATGAGTACTGAGTCAGCAGTCAAAGCCTTTCAACTCTCCAACAAACTGACCAATGACGGCATTGTCGGCGCAACCACATGGGAGGCGATCGAAAGCTACCGTCGCTTTTTCCTTGCCCAGCACCCCACCCTACGTTCCGGTGATGGCTTTGGCTCAGTCGCCCTCAGAGACGACGTCAAAATTTTACAAAGCCTACTCGTCCAAGCAAAATTCTTGCCACAGAGTATGGCGATCGATGGCTTCTTTGGCCTACAAACCGAAAAAGCAGTAGAAGCCTTTCAACGCTCCCAAAAATTAACGGCAGACGGCATCGTTGGCAGAAGGACATGGGATACCCTCGAAGCCCTTGTCCAAAAAATCAACCAGTCAGGCAATGGCCCTAGCCCTAGTTTTGTCATTGGCCCCAAACCGCCAGCCCCCGCACCACAACCAGCACCGGCTCCAACACCGCAACCAACCCCAACGCCGACTCCAGTTTCCAGCACAACTAATCCAGTGCTACGGCTGGGAGATGGCATTAATTCGCCGGATAAACAACCCGCAGTAAAACGTCTACAAACGTTGCTCCAGAAAGCACGATACTTTTCAAAAAATGCAGTCATCAATGGCAGATTTGACACCAACGTTGATTCTTCGGTGAAGGCTTTTCAACTAGATACAGGGTTGTCAATGGACGGTATTGTCGGGCCAACGACATGGCGAGAGCTAGAGGAGTTGGTTGCTGATTTGGGGTTAGCGACGCCAGTACCGACGCCAACACCTAGTCCAACGCCAGTACCAACGCCAACGCCGATACCAACGCCCACTCCTATTCCGAGCCCAACGCCAACCCCAACGACTGGTAATTATCCGGTGCTCAAGTTTGGTGATGGTGTGAATAGCACTGACAAGCGTAAGGATGTTCAGCGGCTTCAGGTGCTATTGCAAGAATCGCGATTTTTATCGATTGAGGAAACGGTTGATGGTCAGTTTGACCGGAGCGTCGATATTTCGGTGAAGACGTTGCAGACTTTTGTCGATTTCACTGTTGATGGCATTGTCGGGCCGCAAACGTGGCGAATTTTAGAGCAGTTGGCGGCAGAGCAGCGAAATAAGCAACCAGTGCTGCAATATCGAGATGGGATTGATTCGCCGGAATATAAGGAAGCGGTCAAGCAATTACAAACTTTGTTGGTGCAAGCTCGCTTTTTGCCAGCGAATATGATGATTGATGGTTTGTTTGGGAAGCAAACGGAAGAGGCGGTGAAGTTGGTGCAGCGACAGTATCAGTTGTTGCCGACTGGGGTGGTGGATGAGTCTACTTGGAAGGCTATTCGGAAGGCGATCGCCGCGACAGATACCAATGTCCCTGTGGTGACGCCAGTTCCTGCACCAGTCCCCACGCCTGCACCAAACCCTTCAGATGGCGAATCACAAATTGATCCAAGTATTCCTAAACCTTTGATCCGACGGGGAGCCGGGATTGACGATCCGCAGTTGAAGAGCACGGTGAGTTATTTGCAGCGATTGTTGCTGCGGGGCTTATTTATTCCAGAGAATGCCATTATCGATGGTCAGTTCGGGCGGCAGACTGAGAATGGGGTCAAGTTTTTTCAAGTCCGCCAAAAGCTGGTGGCTGATGGGATTGTCGGCTCGTCCACATGGCGCGCTCTAGAAAGTTTTATCACACGCCTCGAAGAAACGGCAGCTCAGTGGTCGGTGACTGTCCCCGCTGATACACCAGTAACTATTCCGACTGTGCCGAGCAGCCGTAGTTATCCGGTTTTGCAAAGAGGCGACGGCATTACAGCGCCAAATTTGAGGCAGGATGTGAAATTATTGCAATTGTTGTTGCAGCGGGCTGGTGTGCTATCGGCGAATGCGGCAATTGATGGTGAATTTGGGCCGGGTACGGATGGGGCTTTACGCGCTTTTCAGGAGCAACGGAATTTGATTGTGGACGGTCTAGCAGGCGGGCAAACTTGGATGAGTTTGTTTCAGCAGTGGGTCGGCACGTATTATCCAGCGCGGCCTTTACTTGCTTACAGCGATCGCCTGATTTCTTCCTTACCAGATAGTGGGATGCGTCGGTTTGCAGCCAGTTCAATTCCCCTAATTTTGCAAGAATGTCAGCGGGATAGTGTGGTGGATTTGGCGCAAATTGCCTACATTCTCGCTACGGCACGTCACGAATCTCGCCTCGGTCAATGGATGCTTGAATTTGCCAGCGGTGCTGCCTACGAAGGGCGGGCTGACCTAGGAAATACGCAACCCGGTGACGGCGTACGCTATAAAGGGCGAGGGTTTGTACAAATTACGGGACGGCTCAATTACACGCGCTGGAGTGATCGTTCCGGCCTCGATTTGTTAGGAAATCCGCCACTCACCGAAGAATATAATATCGCTGCTATAATCTTGGTTATGGGGATGCGGGATGGCTCCTTTACGGGTCACAAAATGGACGATTATCTTTCCGGCGATCGCCAAGACTTTTACAGTGCCCGCCGCATCGTCAACGGTTTAGACAAAGCCGATTTAATTGCCGGATATGCAAGAGATTTTTTAAAGGTGATGCGTTGAACAAGCTACTCGATATATTGATTCCCCAGCGCAAAAAAGAACAAGTGGGACTCCCTCGCCGTCGTAAAAAAAGTAAAGTCAAAATTAAAACCGCTGAAGAAATTGCCATCATGCGGCAGTCCTCGCGGATTGTGGCGACGGTCCTAAAAGAAGTTGGTGAGATGATGAAGCCCGGTATGACCACGATGGAAGTGGATACCTACGCCGAACAACGCATCCGAGAGATGGGCGCAACCCCCAGCTTTAAAGGCTATTACGGTTTTCCTTCGTCCATTTGCATTTCCGTTAACGATGAAGTAGTCCATGGCATTCCCCGCACCGATAAACGCATCCATCAAGGCGATGTCGTCAAAGTGGACACTGGCGCATTTTTTCAGGGCTATCACGGTGATTCTTGTATTACGGTTGGTGTCGGCAAAAAGGTCAAACCCGCTGCCCGTCGTTTGATGCAAGCGGCTGAAGAAGCTTTGTATAAAGGCATTGAGCAAGTAAAACCCGGTAACTCACTCCTTGATATTGCCGGAGCAGTGGAAGATCATGTGATGAGCTACGGCTATTACATCGTCGAAGAATTTACAGGTCATGGTGTCGGTCAAGATCTGCACGAAGAACCTTCTGTGTTTAACTTTCGAACGCGCCAGTTACCGAATGTAGAGTTGTTGCCGGGGATGGTTTTGGCGATTGAACCGATTGTGAATGCGGAGACAAAGGAGACGATCACCCTTGATGATAAGTGGACTGTGATTACGCCGGATAAATCGCTTTCTGCGCAGTACGAACATACGGTACTTGTGACGGAAGATGGCTACGATATTCTGACTGACCGCAACTTAGTTTGATGAGAGATAACTAGTGATGAGACAGACAATTTCTTTGCCTGATGACGTGATAGAAAGGGCTAATATACTCGCGGGGAAATTAGGTATTTCTTTGGATGAATTGTCAGTGATGGCATTACAAGAATTGCTGGGTAAATATGGTCGAACTTCTGACGCGGACTTGGATTATGAGCAAAAGATGAAAGTTGCTAAACGCGGCATGAACAAATATCAAAATGCCTTAGTTGAGTTAGCAAAATGAAAGAACCGACTTGGCTTAATGCGGCTGATATTTATGGCATACACAAGGAAATTATCGCAATCTCTAGTGGTAAAACTGGCATTCTAAATGCTGGCATGATTACGTCTAGTTTGAGTAAAGCAAAAAATGTTTTTAATTACTCGAAGGATCCAGATCTATTTGTTCTCGCCGCAGTGTCTGGCTATGGTTTTGTAAAAAATCACTGTTTTCTAGATGGGAATAATCGGGTTGGTCTGATTGTGGTTTATACGTTTCTTGCAATTAATGGTTTTGAATTAATCGCCACTGAAGAGGATGTCGCGAAAACCTTTTTGGAATTAGCGGCTAGTCAAGAGTCTCAAGCAACAGCTGTGGAAAAACTCTCGCAGTGGTTAAGGGAAAATACGAAGTCTAATTAAGTTTGGGGTGATGATTGGGCGATCGCCATTTTTCCTAAAGCATTTTTGGCAACGACTACAATTAGAGTATTCTCTGTCAGTGGGGCTAGTCTGCCATGACGACAACTTTATTTATTCAGAGCGAAACAACACCTTTGACGGTCTCTTTCCCGGCGATCGCCTCGATGAGTCGTGAAGAATTTTATGCGTTTTGCCAAGCTAATCGAGACCTACGCATTGAACGGACAGCGACAGGAGAAGTGATTGTTATGCCCCCAGCTTTTTCGGATACTGGCAACCGTAATTTTAATTTGGCGGCCTATCTTTGGGTTTGGAGTGAGCAGGATGGCACGGGTTTAGGGTTTGATTCGAGTGCGGGATTTACTTTGCCGAATGGTGCGATGCGATCGCCGGATGCGTCATGGATGCGTAAGGAAAAATGGGAAGCTTTATCGGCAGAGGAACAAGCGTCTTTTGCACCGGTTTGTCCAGATTTTGTGATTGAATTGCGCTCGAAAAGTGACACTCTGAAAAGTTTAAAAGCGAAGATGGAAGAGTATTTGGAAAATGGTGTTTTGCTCGGTTGGCTGATTGATCGCCAAAATCGAACGGTTCATATTTATCGCCCGAATCAAGAACCGATCATTCTTGAAAATCCAACAATTATCAGTGCAGATCCTGAGTTATTTGGTTTTAAATTATCGATGGCAAAAATTTGGTAATAGTGAGGCGATCGCCATTTATCTGAACTAGTAAAAAGAAAATTGTGCCAGCACACAAATGGGCATTAGAAAGGTACGTCACACGCTAAGGAGTTCGGCTATCCCCACCTCTTGATAGGACACATGTATTGATTTAGTGACTAGAATTTTGGAGAGAACTACATTTAGAGTCAAAGTATGTGGTTAAAACGCTAAATGTGGAAAGCTTTGAGCCCTAATATACTTGAAAAAAAATGGCAAAAACAGTAGATGAAGCCTTTAGTATTTTCTTGAGAGATTATGTCAATCTCGATTCCAGCGAAACTCAGAAAGCTAGAAATAGCAGGGACTGGTTATTGTCTCAAGTCCACATGTTTCCTGATAAAGACTCAAGCTTTCCAAAGTTATACTCAGAAAAAAATATATCCTTTGGTTCTTTTGCTAGACGAACTAAAAAGAGATTACTTGATGACATTGATCTGATGGTTGCTTTGAGTTCCAGTGGTGGAGTTTATCACGAGTTCACAGATAGAATTGAGATTCATATTCCCCAATCTGCTGATAAGTTAAAAGCTCTCTGTTTTGACGATACAACTATCCTCAGCTCACGAAAAGTAATCAACAAATTTATCGGCTTACTCAAGCAAGTGCCGCAGTATGAACAAGCCGATATTAAGCGTAATATGGAGGCTGCAACTCTTAACTTAAAGAGCTATTCTTGGGTATTTGATGTTGTGCCTTGCTTTTTTACACAAAAGGATTACTTCAACAAAGATTACTATCTAATTCCTGATGGTCAGGGGCATTGGAAAAAAACTGATCCAAGAATTGATAGAAATCGAGTAACTCAGATTAATCAACTGCACGATGGCAACTTGCTGAATGTCATCAGGCTAATGAAATATTGGAATAAAAGACCAATAATGCCGTCAATGTCTTCATATCTAATTGAGAATATGATTCTGGATTTCTACTACACACAGTATACAAAAGCGTCTGGATATATAGATTTAGAAGTCCCTAAAGTGTTGCAATATATCCAAACTTCGATATTTCATTCAGTTAACGATCCCAAAGGAATTCAAGGCAACATTAATCAATTGAGTTATGAGAATCAAGAAAAAATTTCCAAGAGAGCATATTGTGATTATCTCAAAGCCTTAAAAGCAAGAGATTTAGAGAAGGAAAGTGAGCACCAGCTATCTATTGCAAAGTGGAGTGAGATCTTTGGACTGAATTTTCCGCTCTATACTTGAGCGACTATCCCCCATTTGAAAATCAATATGAGTATCGATGAATAATATTTCTCAAGATCAAAATACTCAACGGAACTTAGAGCTATTAGCTGCACAGCGCCAACTATATTCTGACGCAAAAAATTTACAAATGATCAGTGTAATCATGAGCGTTCCAGTCGTGATCGTGTGGTCAATTCTAGTGGCTCGATTTCCTCTACTTGATGTTTATGCAGCCTTGTGGGGTATCGTTGCTACCTTCCTCGAACTTCTTGTCTTCTCACGATTACAAAAATCCACTCAAGAGAAAGCAGCGAAGATTCAGCAGAAATTTGATTGTGAGGTTTTGCAGTTCAGCTGGGCAAGTCTAAACTGTGGAGTCCGTGTTGAGCCAGAAACAATTATTGATGCTTTTAATAGATATAAGAATAAAAACCCAAACTTTTCCAAACTCCAAAATTGGTATCCAGTTAATGTTGGACAGTTGCCAATTCACCAAGCACGGATTATTTGTCAACGTTCTAACGTTTGGTGGGATGCTCAATTGCGTCGCCGTTATTCTAAGTGGATAATTATGATATTAGTTTCCCTAACAATCATAGTTCTTGTCATTGGTTTGATTGGAGGATTAACCCTTGAAAAGTTTCTCTTGGCTGTTCTAGTTCCATTAATCCCTGCTTTTGTCTTTGGGTTACGTCAATACATTGAACATAACGAAGCTGCGACCAGACTAGATCGGCTTAGAGAAAAAGCAGAGGATCTTGTCCGAGAGATAATCAATGGGAGATATACTCTACAAGATATTGAGAGAGAATCATATAGTCTACAAACACAAATTTATGATAACCGCCGCCGCAGCCCGTTAATTTTGGATTGGCTTTATTCACGACTGAAGAACGCAAATGAGGAAAAAATGAATAAAGGTGCTGAATCTTTAGTTCAAGAATTAATACAAAATCCATAGTGTTAGTTAATTACAGATAGCATAACTCTACATCCGTTGCTAACACCGACATCACATATTCCCCTTGGTTGGCGGATTCACTGATGGCTAAATCAAACACAATACCGTCCACCATCGAATTCACCGTAACCACCTCCGGCATTTTGCCCTGACGATTAAAACTCAGCACTTCATAGAGTTTTTCCCCTGCTTTGACTGCTTGACCTAAACCGGGGCGATCATAAGTAAATTCAGGCATTTTTGAGGGGTATTTGTGGCGATCGCCCTCATTTCCCCCCTCATCAGTAATAGTGAGATAGTAGAACTATTCCTCCGCCCGAACTTTTAATGGATGTCATTCTCTGCCACCAAACCGTTGATTTTGATGCCCTTGGAGCGGCGATCGCCCTGTCACGATTGCGGGTAGGTGCGCGGGTGGTTTTGACGGGTGGCGCACATCCGGGAGTAAGGCGATTTTTGGCATTGTATCGCGGCGAATTTCCGTTGCTCGAAATGCGGAGTATCAATCCCGATCAATTGCGCACGATTATGGTGGTGGATAACCAGCAGCGGCAGCGGGTAGGCAAAGCTCAGACTTGGTTCGACGCGCCCCTCGTGGAGCAAATCGAAATTTATGACCATCACCTCGACCAAGAGCGGGACATTCCGGCGACCTACACAGAAATTGAAGACGTGGGGGCAACGACGACTCTAATCGCAGAAAAATTGCAGGCGCGGGGCATCGAGCTAGATCCCTACACGGCAACGGTGATGGCGTTGGGAATTCATGTGGATACGGGGTCGCTGACTTTTGACCAAACCACGGTGCGAGATGCTCAGGCTTTGGCGTGGTTAATGGGTCAGGGGGCATTGGTGAAAATCATTGCGGAGTATGCTGACCCTAGTTTTTCGCCCCAAGTGCAACTGCTATTTTCTGAGGCAATGGGCAAGCTTCAACGGGAAACAGTGCAGGGTTATCAGATGGCAAAAGTGTTGCTGCGATCGCCGACTTTTGTGCCGGGACTGTCCAACATGGCGGAGCGGATCATGAAAATGACTGACCTCGATGCCTTATTTGTGGGGCATTTCTATCGGCAAACCGAGGCAGAAGGCAAGCTAGTAGTGATCGGGCGATCGCACATTGCCGAGACCAATTTGAATCAGCTTTTTGAACCCTACGGCGGCGGTGGTCACGATCAGGCGGCGGCGCTCAGTGTGCGCATTAATGAACCCGAATCCATCTTGGAAAAAATCTATAGTGACTTTCAATTACAAATTCCCCACGCCTTGACTGCAAGGGATTTAATGACGGCTCCGGTACGGACAATTTTGCCTGAAACCACCATCGAAGAAGCCCAGCGGGTCTTGTTTCGCTACGGTCATTCGGGCTTGGCGGTGGTCAATGATGAGGAAAAATTGGTCGGAGTTATTTCGCGGCGGGATCTAGATTTGGCGTTACACCACGGTTTTCACCATGCCCCAGTGAAAGGCTATATGAGTCGTCATGTGCGGACAATTTCGCCGGACACGACCATGCGGGAAATCGAAGCGATGATGGTGCGTTTTGATGTGGGGCGGCTACCTGTTGTGGCGGCGGATAATTTGCTGGGCATTGTCACCCGTACGGATATTTTGCGCCAACATCACCAAGCTCAACAGCGTGATTTATTGCCACCATCGAAAGACAATTTGCCGCAATCTTTGACTCAGTTGTTTGGCGATCGCCTGTCGTCTACCCTCTGGAATTTATTGCAATCGGTAGCGGCAGCAGCTCAAAAACGAGGCTGGCATTTATATTTAGTCGGCGGTGCAGTGCGGGATATTTTGTTGGCCGAATCTGACACAGAATTATTGTTGCAGGATATCGATTTAGTCGTGGATGGCTGTCACACAACGGCAGATGTGGGGGCGGGTGTGGAGCTGGCGAATCATATTTGTGAACTGTATCCGACGGCGCGATTGTCGGTGCACGGGGAATTTCAGACGGCGGCAATTTTGTGGCATAACGATCCGATTTTGGGTTCTCTGTGGATGGATATCGCCACGGCGCGCACAGAGTTTTATCCTTATCCGGCGGCAAATCCAGAAGTGGAAGCCAGCTCGATTCGGCAAGATCTCTATCGACGAGATTTCACAATCAACGCCCTTTGTTTACGTTTAACCGAGCCAAGACCGGGAGAATTATTAGACTTTTTCGGTGGCTTGCAGGATCTCCAACAGCGTGAAATCCGGGTATTGCACGCTAATAGTTTTATCGAAGATCCGACGCGGATTTATCGGGCGGTGCGGTTTGCGGTGCGGCTCAATTTTCAGCTCGAAACTGAAACAGAAGACTATATTCGTTATGCGATCGCCTCTGGTATTTACGAAAAACTTCACTACGAAAAACCCCAAGCCCCGGCATTAACGACACGATTACGGGCGGAATTAAAGTATCTTTTGACCGCAAAATATTGGAAGTCTGCGTTGCAATTGTTGAATGATTTAGGCGCGTTGAAATGTATTCATAAAAACCTATCTTTAACGGCAGATGTGTGGTGGCAAATTCGCTGTGTTGACCGTTGGTTACGCCATCAAGATCCCGAAAAAAACTTAGAACATTGGCGCATTCGATTGGAAGGTTTACTACTTAATTTATCTAATGAAGAGCGATTAGAAGTGGGCGATCGCCTACAATTACCAAAAGATAGTTTGTTGCGATTAGCAAAAGTTTCCCAACTCCAAACGGAAACGCTACCAGCATTAATTCAAGCCAAAACTCTCAGTGATAAAGTCTTTGCATTGCAACTGTTAAAGCTCCCAGAAATCATCTTATTAGCAGCCCTCAGCCCGAAACCCATTCGCCATAATTTGTGGTGTTATTTACAGCGT
Organism: Limnothrix sp.; assembly: GCA_049644465.1. GTDB lineage: Bacteria > Cyanobacteriota > Cyanobacteriia > Cyanobacteriales > MRBY01 > MRBY01. The sequence goes on along the minus strand of JBARRZ010000135.1, from coordinate 4,423 downwards.
TGGCAATTTATTACAGCGCCCCTCGACGGTTCAGATCTAAAGGAATTAGGCTACAAACCTAGCCCACAATTTCGGGTAATTCTAACCGATATACTCAGAAAAACGTTGGATAAAGAGATCGGCGATCGCCCGTCTGCCCTAACGTATCTAGCAACTCATTATCCTTTGGTGTGATGGAGTGGCGATCGCCCGTTTAAATTGCATCAATTCGCGAAAAAATATCCCAAAGACAGAGGGGTTTAAGGCGCGATTCAGTCATCCTAGAGTTATGAAGTTTGCTATAGAAATGGGTGATGCAGTTACTGTGGTTTCGGCGAGATTTGCGTTTACTAGACAATGAATGTGTGGCAGCGGCGATCGCCCGCGAGGATCAAGTTATTCCGTTTTTTGTTATTGACCCGTGGTTTTATCAGAACACAAATTTAACGGCAATTCGCGTCAGATTTCTATTTGAATCATTGCTTGATCTTGATGATAACTTGCGAGCTCGTGGAAGCCGATTGTATTTATTTGAAGGACAGTCATTTGCTGTCATCAAACAGCTTACTCACTTTTTTGCCAAGCACAATCAAAACCCTCGGTTACTATGTAATCGTGATGTACAAGTGCAGTACGGTATTGACCGTGATCGCCTCATCAAAACATTTTATCAAGACCAAAATCTAGAATTATTTCTCGGCACAAATCACTATATTCAACAGCCAAAATTGAACTGGGAAACTTGGTTAAAAGACCACAAAGCTTATCTCAAGCAAAACCCTTTTAGTCAGCCAGAACATATTCAAACACCAAAATTAACACGTGTAAATTCAGGGTTGCCGATTATCGATTTTCGGATACTTGTTGATAAATATCAGCGATTTTGGCAGTCTTCTCATGTTGATTTTTTAGGCGGAGAATCATTTGCACATGAAACTCTAAAGTCATTTTTAACTAGACGATTTCGAGGGTATCACTGGAAACTATCTCAACCTTGGCTTGCTCAGAGAGGCTGTACTTCACATCTTTCACCGCATTTATCTTTCGGCACAATCTCAACTCGTGTGGTCTATCAAGCAGTTCAAGAACAGCGTCAAAGGTTCAAAAACAACGACGATAAAGGAAACTCCAAGGCTGATTTTTCACTCAAAAGTTTCGGCGATCGCCTGCGTTGGCATGATTCGTTTACGCAGCGATTATATTACCAACCTGATATCGCCTACCGAAACTATTATCCTGAGTATGATGACTGGTATTCTCCAGAACCTTTAACTGATCAAAAAGTAGAATTATTCGCCGCTTGGCAGGCTGGAAAAACAGGTTTTCCGCTAATCGATGCAAGTATGCGTCAACTAAAAACGATGGGCTGGATGAACTTTCGAATGCGGGCAATGTGCGTCACCTTTCTCACGATTAATTGCGGTATTTCTTGGCACTACGGCGCGGAGCATTTCATGAATTTTTTAGTCGATGGAGATATTGCTATTAATAATTGGCAGTGGCAAATGCAATCAGGTATCGCTAACCCAATGTCTAAAAGTTTTCGGATTTATAATCCTAGTAAAAACGTAGTTGAACGTGACCCAAAATTAAAATTCATTAACCACTGGATACCCGAATTACGTGGTTATAGTTTGCCAGAATTGGAACAGAAAAAATATCTCGGCAAAAGTTCTTATCCCCCGGAAATACTCGACTGGAAAGAAACGCGCAAAACCAATGGCAAAGTAATCTCGGAATTGCGGGCGATCGTGCGGCAGCGGTTGACGGCAGAGCAAGGCGAAGAATTTGAATCGGCGCAAAGGGTCAAGGCTGTGATTGAACGCTACATGAAATATCAAGAGGAGGCGTACCGGCGATCGCATTTTCAGCAGCTTGAGCTAGATTTTGAGAGTTCTGAACAATAAATGTGACGGGAACATCCACAAATTTCGATAAAAAAAGTGGCGATCGCCTATCTGCTTTAACCGATCTGCAACCCCACCATCCGCCAAGACACACCCCAACCGAGCAACACGCATCAAACCATAAAAGCTAACTTAAACATTAGGCTCAAAAGCTTTGGTCTGCATGATGTCTATCTAAAGTCTGTGGGAATGTTCAAGAACTCCGACTAAACTATTAGACGTTATCTGCTATTAAATATTGCACTGGCGATTCGGTCGCCCCAGATTTAGCAGTGCCAATTGTTCTACTACGAATAAAAAACCCAGTGTAAATATGAGCGCATCACCAGACGAACCCAAGCATGAAGCCAATGACCCGTACGAGCCGAAGGATCATTTCACAGACGACGTGCAAGCTGACAAACCGATACAACCCGTCTATTACACACCAGCGCCTGAACCATTGCCTAACAATCCGCCAACACCTCCAGTAACAAGCAAAACCACGACAACGACGAGAAGGGGATACGACAGAGGGAGGGAATACGACAGAGAAAGCAAAGACGACGACAATATCACTAATGTGTTGTTAAATGTGATTGCGCCTTCCTTTTTGGGTGGACTGGGCGCTGTTGGCTTAATGGCAATTGGTTTAAATGCACCGACGAAAGAAGTACAAGTGACCTCAGAAGATGGCACAACAAGTACAACAACAGTTGAAAAAGATTACTTACCTTCTCTAAGCATGGGCGCTGGTTCGGAGTTTTTTCTGTATAGCTGCATTGTGGTGATGTTGGCAACAATTATTGGCTCAATCGGCGTTCTGTCGCTAATGGGTGTGCCGACAAAGGAACAGAGAGCGAAAACATGGCAAATTGGCATCGTGTACGCGTTGTTATTTCCGACTGCCATTTCTGCGTTGATTCAAAATCAATTTTTGGGCGGTCAGCAAGCATCTATGAAAACGCTAGTAGCGGAGCAAAATAACGGTCAAGCGTTGCAAACTACGACGATTCAAGACATTCAAGCGGAATTGGCTAAAGCACACAAGCAGTTGCGGATGAGCACAGAGATTATTGCGGCACCGGAAATGTTTTCTTTTCCGCAGCAAAATCTTGTCCTCGGCAATCAGGAGTCCATTGCGGAGCTAGATCGATTACGGCGCGAGTTGGAGAATATGAAAAACTAAGGTTGCGTCAGTTTTTTTGGGTCACAGCAGCTTGGTGATAGGGCGAGAAGGTTGACTCAATATTTTGCAGCAAGGTTGTTTGGGTCGCTCGGTAAGCTAAATGGGCGGCGATCGCCAACCCGCCAGCACCCACACCTTCTTTGACATAACCCTGCTCATAGTCCCGCAGTTGCGGATATTTTGAGTTCGCAAAACTAAGCTTCGTAGCCAGCAATGGTACATCGCCGATGAGTTTAGCCAAGCCGACAGTATCTCCAGTTGGATCTTCGGCGACCCAGCGCGTTGTGCCAACGACAATATTTTCGGGCTTAAAATCAAGTTTGTGAAACGCTGCAATGGATTTGATCAGAGCGTATACCGCAAGCATTTGAGTCCCGCCAGCGAGCAAAACCCCGTTAGTCTGACTTGCGGCGATCGCCATTCCAGCCACAAAAATCTGCATCGAATCTCCCACTGCCGCCACAATTTCGAACGGATCAGCTCCGGGTGATAACTTGGCTTGAGCTAAACCCTGCTGGACAACTCGCCATTTCAAATCGTGATTACACTGCACATAGCTGCTATTCACCTTACCGCGCGCGTCGTAGCCCAACGCAGTCAAGATAGCCAGCGCCGTTGTTGTGCCAGCCACCACGCATTCGCCAAGAATAAATAATTGTTGATTGTGCTCTGCTACAAGTTTTTGGCCCCAGTTTAAACCCAGTCCAAAAAGATATTGAACAATAGCCAAAGGGAGTGCCTGCCCTGTGGAAACACATTTTGCGCTCTTACTGCTGAGATTGATGAAAGGTGATTTTTTTGCGTCAGAGAAAAAGTTTAAAGCTGCAGCTTGCAAACCTGTGTTGAATAGATAAAAAGGAAGGTGATGAGCTTGCAAAATGGCGCGGGAAATAATCGCGGGGGATGCGCCAACGGTTAAAGGTGGTAAAGGATAGATCGCCTGATTCTGAAAACCACAACATACAAATTCTGCGTCGGCGATCGCCGTAAATTGACGCGCCTCTGGTGTTGCTCCCGCTGTCGAAATGTTGGGAATTAGTGCCGTCTCTGTAAAGCCAAAACCACAAGCGAATAGAGCAGGTTTGTCACGAAATTTTGTGAGCCAAGCTTCACCTTGCTGCCGTTGCGTATAGATTTCAATCATGATTATTGGCTCTCTCCTCCTCTGCCTCGCCCAAAACCCTGCCCAAAAGAATGGGAGAACCAAAACTGATTCTCCCATTCTCGATATTTGATTCCGTGCTGATTCTGAGTGTAGATGTCAAAATCAGTGTCAAAATTCTTTTAACGGAAACGCTTCTTACGACGAGCAACAGCCTTACGCTTACGCTTCTCGATGGGGGTCTCAAAGTGACGACGACGCTTGATG